>JBGQCE010000495.1:0-3462 GCA_041495185.1 Bradyrhizobium sp. | reverse complement strand
CGTGCTGGTCATGGTAGCGCGATGGTACGTGGTTCCATGGCTCAACAGCATCGCACGCGCCGATGCGCTCATCGCGCTGCTATGGGTGCACGTATTCCGATATGTCGCTTTGCAGGTATTCTCCGCGCAGCACACCGGCTTTCCGATATCGGACGGTGGCGCGATGGAGATCGTGGTCGGCGACGTCGCCGGCGCTGTCATCGCATTCATTACGATCGCGCTGCTCCGGTGCCGGGCTCGCCTCGCAATTCCGCTGGCATGGTTGCTGGTGGCGGAAACGGCCTACGATACCGTCACCAACATTCATGGCGGCGTTCAGGAGCACCTGATGGGCGCCGCCAGCGGCGTCACCTGGATGATTTTGGTCTTCTTCGTGCCGATGGTCGTTGTAAGCGGTGTCCTGATGGTCTGGCAGCTTTATGCGAGGAGAGGAGAGGAACTCGGCTCCTCTCAGGGACGCGGCATGACGGCAAACGACGCGCCGCTGCGCCGGGCGTTCTAGGCGTTATCTCGGTCGCCAGCGACGCCGCGTCAATCGACGCTGACGCCGCTCGCCTTGATAGGCACCGCCCATTTGGCGATCTCGCTTTGCACGAATTTTGCGAGATAGTCCGGCGTGGTGCGGTCGTCGGAGACGAATTTGAGGCCGGCGCTTTCGAGCTTTTCCCGCACCGCAGGTGTTTTCATGGCCTCGACGGTTGCGCGATTGAGCTTTTGAACGATCGCGTCAGGCGTTCCCTTCGGCAGGAAAAACGCGTTCCATGTATAGGCTTCGACATTGAAGCCCTGCTCGATGGCGGTAGGAACGTTTGGCAGTACCGGCGATCGCTGCTTGGTCAGGATGGCGATTGCCTTCACCGCGCCACCCTCGATCTGCGGTTTCGCTGTCGTGATGATATCGCAGAGATAGTCGACCCGGCCGCTCATCAGATCCTGCATCGCGGGATTGGCGCCGCGGTAGGGAACGTGGACGATGTCGAGCCCGGTGACCATATTCACCAGTGCGCAGCCGAGATGAATCGCCGAACCGGTGCCGGCGGAAGCAAACTGCATCTTGTCCTTGTTGGCTTTGGCGTAGGCGACGAATTCCTTCATGTCCTTGACCGGAAGATCCTTGCGCGCAACCAGCACCAGCGGCGCTTCGACCATCAACGCGACCGGCGCGAAATCCGCGGTTGAATTATAGGCCGGCTTCTTGAACAGCGTCTGGTTCTGCGCCTGGGTGCCGACGGTACCCAGCAGGAAGGTGTAGCCGTCCGGGGCGGCTTTGGCGACGCGATCGGCGCCGTTCATTCCACCGGCGCCGCCGATGTTCTCAATGACAATGGACTGCCCCAGAATCTCTCCCATGCGCTGCGCGAACAGCCGCGCCAATACATCGTTCGGCCCGCCGGCTGCGAACGGATTGATCATGGTGAGCGGCCGCGCCGGCCACTCCTCTGCCCCAGCGCCGCTTGTCAAAGCCAATGCGGCAACGGCTACAAGCGTGCTGACGATTTTCCCCATGGTTTCCTCCGAACTTCCTGATGCTTTTGCATCAGGCGAATGAGATCGCTTCCGCTCATTTCAAGGGAGCTTCTCTTCAGAAAGCGACCGCTTCATTTGAATGATTAAACCATACCCAATCATGCATGCTTCGTCTAATTTCCTAGTTTACGTTTGACAATTTCCGCGCGGGGCTTCTATCGTTCCCGGCAAGACGGTGGGTTCTTACAAGCCGTCGGCAAAAACGGGAGCGCGTGTTGATCTACGAAATCCGGGTCTACGAGGCCGGTGCGGGGGTGAAAGCCGCCAGCGAAACCGACGGGCCGCTCCTGAAAAGTCAGATCGTTTCGATGCTGTCGTCGGCGATCGCCGGTTTGCCGCCGAGCTAGCGGCTGCCATGAAACCCGCACCCTTCGATTATGTCAGGCCGGGTTCGCTCACGGAGGTGTGCGAACTGCTGGCCGGCGATGAGGATGCGCGGGTGATCGCTGGCGGTCAAACGCTGGTGCCGATGCTGGCGATGCGACTGGCGCGTCCACTGAGGCTGATCGACATCTTGCGATTGCCGGAGCTTGCAGGGATTTGCGAAGAAAAAGACGCCGTCATCGTCGGTGCGACCACGCGTCAGGCGCAGGCCGAACGCGATCCCGTCATCAAGGCGTCGGTGCCGATGCTGGCGCAGGTGCTGCCGTGGGTCGGACATCCGCCGACCCGTAACCGCGGCACTATTGGCGGCTCGATCGCGAACGCGGATCCTTCGGCCGAAATTCCGCTTGCCGCGGTGACGCTGGGTGCCGAAATCATGCTGGCGACCATGGCCGGCCCGACCTCGATGCCGGCGGGCGATTTCTTCATCGGGCCGATGCTGACTTCAATCGGGCAAGGCGAGTGCGTCAGCGCGATCCGCTTTCCGGTCTGGCCACACAAGCGCATCGGCGTCGGTTTCCTTGAGATCAGCGCGCGGCGTTCGGATTTCGCGTTCGTCGCGGCCGCAGCGCAAGTGGCGCTCGACGATGAGGGGTGCTGCCTTGAGGTTGCGCTGGGCGTGGGCGGCGTCGGCGATCGGCCGTTGCGGCTCGATGTTTCTTCTCTCGTTGGCACGAAACTGGATGCTGCGTCGGTATCCGGCGCCGTCAATGCCGCGTCTGTTGATCTGGATGCGATGAGCGATCTGCATGCCAGCGCCGCCTATCGCCGCCGCGTTGCCGTCACCCTTTGCCTTCGCGCTCTCGAACAAGCGCGCGCCAATGCTGCCGCCGGGCCCATGAAAGGCGCGCGATGAAAGTCGATCTGCGCATCAACGGTGTCAACCGTTCGGCCGATGTCGAGCCGCGGAAGACGCTGCTCGACACGCTGCGTGAGGATTTTCTCCTGAACGGCGTCCATGCCGGTTGCGAGCACGGCGTCTGCGGCGCCTGTACGGTCCTTGTCGATGGCGAGCCCGTTCGATCCTGCCTGATGTTCGCGGTGCAGGCGGATGGGTACGAGATCACGACCATCGAAGGCCTCGCACCTGCGCCGGGCGAACTCAGCGTCATCCAGGACGCGTTCTGCGAAACCCATGGCCTGCAGTGTGGATACTGCACATCCGGCATGATTCTATCGGCGCATGCCTTGCTGCAGCACACGATAACGCCGACGCGCGAGGAAATTGTCGAGGCGATCTCGGGCAATATCTGCCGCTGCACCGGCTACGGACAGATCATCGAGGCGGTGGAATTCGCCGCCTCCCGCTTGCGCATCGCCAATACGCCGCGCCCGGCGGCACAAGCCGGCAAACCTGTCGTGGGGGCGAAATGACCGCCGATCCCGCGACCTTCCGTTTTGTCTCGACCAACCGCAGGGTTCGCGAGGATCGCCGCTTCGTGGCAGGTCATGGTCATTTCGTAGCCGATGTCACGCTCGAAGGCATGCTGCATTTGGCGATCCTGCCGTCGCAGCATCCGGCCGCGCGCATCGTTTCGATCGATGCCTCGG
>JBGQCE010000494.1:0-3473 GCA_041495185.1 Bradyrhizobium sp. | reverse complement strand
GTATTCCAGAGCTGTCGCGATAGACCCGTGAGGCCGCGGCGTACTGGATCCCCCGCTTTCGCGGGGGATGACCGTGGAGAACGCCGGGGCGTCGTGCCCACGCTCCAATCCTACGCCGCGGCCTGTTCGCGAGGCTGGTAGATCGCGATATGCTGGCAATGCGCCACCGGGGTGCGGCCGTTGGCGACGACGAGCGCGTCGAGTTCGACGAAGCGATGGCCCTTCTTTTCATAATTGCCCGTCACCTTGGCGCGCGCGGTCAATTCGTCGCCGCTTGCGGCCGCGTTGAGAAGCTGCATCCGGCTGCCGGCATGAATCCAAGGTCCGAGAATGGCGTTATCGACCAGCACCCGGTTCATCACCCGCTGCAGCAGGCCGGGATGGCCAAGCCCTTCGCTGGCGTAAATCGGATCACGCTCGCGCACGTCAGTCAGATATTCCTTTGCCGCCTCGCCGGCCCAGGCGCGCGGCACCGTGCCAAGCCACTTGCCGAGTTCATATGACGTTGCATTGACAGGCCTGCGCTCGGTCACGGCAGCGGTTTTGGTGAAATCCGAAATCGAGACCGACGGCGCTGACGCGGGCAACGACGCAGTGCCGGTCGCGCAGAGCTGGCCACGGCTTTCGACCTCGATCGAAAGCACGCCATCGCTCTCTTCGCCGGTGACCTCGGCGGTCTCGCCGTCATAGACCGGCTTGACGAAGCGCGCCTCGACAAGTCCGCGTTCGAGAAAGGCGCGACCCCATTTCGCGACCGGCAGGTGCATCATATAGGCCATCACGTCGACGCCGGGGACAAGCCCGCCGCTAAATCCGAACCGTTTTGCCACCGTGTCGTCGTGCATCTTGTTTTCGGACAATTTCGCGGTGTTGTAGGCCTGGACGCGGTAGGTTTCGAGCCGGCTTGTCATGTCCTGAGTTTCCCCTGATTTTTGTCGTCTTTTCCGTCGGTAATCGTACGCAAAGAATATGCCGTGGCAAGCGTGTTCGGGCCCCGTGTTTTGCTCGCAATTCCGCTTCCGATGGGGTACCACGCGCATCCGGGAGCTCCCCGACCCAATCCCCAACCGATGACGCCCCTCTTGAACACCACCCGCATCTATGTCGACGCCGATGCCTGCCCGGTCAAAGACGAAATCTATCGCGTCGCTACCCGGCATGGCCTGCCCGTCAGCGTGGTCGCCGGCAATTTCATTCGGGTGCCGCAGCACCCACAGATCGAGCGCATCGCGGCGGGTTCCGGGATGGACGCCGCCGACGACTGGATCGGGGAGCGCGCCGGAAAAGGCGATATCGTCATTACCTCCGATATCCCGCTGGCGAGCCGCTGCGTGAAGGCAGGCTGCGAGGTGATCGCGCCGAACGGCAAGCCATTTACCGAGCAATCGATCGGGATGACGCTTGCGGTTCGCAATCTGATGACCGATCTGCGTTCCACGGGCGAGGTGACCGGCGGTCCCAGATCATTCGCGCCGCGTGACCGCTCGGCTTTCTTGTCGGCGCTCGATCAGACCATCCGCCGCATCCAGCGCCAGCGCGCCGGGCAATCCGCGCCAAGCCAGAATTGAACCGAAGAGACGTTTGAAAAGAAGAGTCATGGCGCCTCCGCTGATCCAGTTGAAAGACATCAAGCTGACCTTCGGCGGCACGCCGCTATTGTCGGGGGTTGAGCTATCGGTGTCCGCTGAGGAACGGGTCTGCCTGATCGGCCGTAACGGCTCGGGCAAGTCGACGTTGCTAAAGATCGCCGCTGGCCTGATCGAGCCCGACAGCGGCAGCCGCTTCGTGCAGCCGGGCGCGACCATCCGCTATCTGCCGCAGGAGCCGGACTTCGATGGCTTCGCGACGACGCTCGCCTATGTCGAAGCAGGTCTCGGCCCCGGCGACGACCGTTATCAGGCCCGCTATGTTCTGGAGCAGCTCGGGCTTCACGGCGATGAAGACCCCGCGCATTTGTCCGGCGGCGAGGCCCGCCGCGCGGCACTGGCGCGCGTGCTGGCGCCCTCGCCCGATATCCTGCTGCTGGACGAGCCCACCAACCACCTCGACCTCACGTCAATCGAATGGCTGGAAAGCGAGCTCGACAGCCGCCGCAGCGCGCTTGTCATCATCAGCCACGACCGCCGTTTCCTGTCGAACCTGTCGCGGTCTACCGCCTGGCTCGATCGCGGCCAGATCAGGCAGATCGACCGCGGCTTCAGTTCCTTCGAGGCCTGGCGCGACGAGGTGCTGGCGGAGGAAGAGCGCGACCAGCACAAGCTTGACCGCAGAATCGTCAACGAGGAGCACTGGCTGCGCTACGGCGTTTCCGGCCGCCGCAAGCGCAACGTCAAGCGGCTCGGCAATCTCTATGCGCTGCGCGAGCAGAGACGCGATTATCGCGGCGCCGCGGGGAATGCCAATCTCGCCGCCGCGGAAGCGGACAAATCCGGCAAGCTCGTCATCGAGGCCAAGAATATCAGCCGGTCGTATGGCGACCGCAAGATCGTCGATGGTTTCTCGATCCGCGTCCAGCGCGGCGACCGCATTGGCATCGTGGGGCCGAACGGCGCCGGCAAGACCACGCTGGTCGACATGCTGACCGGCGCCAATCCGCCGGATACCGGCACCATCCGGTTCGGCGCCAATATCGAAATGGCGACCCTTGACCAGCACCGCGAAAGCCTCGATCCCCGGGCGACGCTGGCCGAGGCCCTGACCGGCGGCCGCGGCGACCATGTCATGGTTGGCGGCAAGCCGAAGCACGTGGTCAGCTATATGAAGGACTTTCTGTTCGCGCAGGAGCAGATGCGCACCCCGCTGGAGGTGCTTTCGGGCGGCGAGCGCGGCCGGCTGATGCTGGCGCGCGCGCTGGCAAAGCCCTCCAACCTCCTGGTGCTGGACGAGCCAACCAACGATCTCGACCTCGAAACCCTCGACGTGCTTGAGGAAATGCTTGGCGACTACGAAGGCACGGTCATCCTGATCAGCCACGACCGCGATTTTCTCGATCGCGTGGTGACCTCGGTGATCGCGCCGGAAGGCGACGGCCGCTGGATCGAATATGCCGGCGGCTACACCGACATGCTGGCGCAGCGCGGCGCCGATTTGAAGCGCGAGGCGGTCAAAGGTCCCGTTGTCGAAGACGCCAGGGAAGCGAAAACCAGCGCACCTTCAGGCACATCGAAGCGGCGGCTCAATTTCAACGAAAAGCACGCGCTGGAAACGCTGCCGAAGACGATCGCCAAATTGCAGGCCGAAATAGCCAAACAGCAGCGGCATCTTGACGATCCCGACCTGTTCCAGAAGGATCGCAAGAAATTCGATCAAGCCTCTGATGCGCTTACAAAAGCGCAAAAAGAACTGCGGGAGGCAGAGGACAAGTGGCTGGAGCTTGAAGTGCTGCGTGAAGAAATCGAACAGGCTTAAGCAGGATAATTTCTACCGTCATTGCGAGCGAAGCGAAGCAATCCATCGCTGTACCGGGCGGAAAG
>JBGQCE010000493.1:0-3474 GCA_041495185.1 Bradyrhizobium sp. | reverse complement strand
CCCTGATATTTGTCGACGTAGGTGCCGATCCGGCCGCCGCGGTCCTCGGCAATCCGAACCACCGCATGACTTGCCCCGACTCCTGCCAACAGGAGAATCGCCGCGAGCAACCCCGTCCCAAATCTCATGTCCCCAGCCCCAGTCCAGACCTGTCGAACCCGAATCTGACCGCCTTGGGTGATGCAAGGCTGTCACCAGCGTGTTGCGGGATCGCGATTTTGTCCAGACGCGCAGGGCAGCTCAAAACAAATTCAAATTGAGTGTTGCAGGCGGGCTGCACCTTGCCCCCGAACGGTCCCAAAGTGGAACAATCCATGGCTCTCCTGCGGTGCGATGGCCTTTTTCCGGGGCCATTTGCCGTTGACCCCTGACAATGCCGCGGGCTTCAATTGGATCAGGACCAGGGGATGGGACGATGGCTGACGATGCAGACGCAATCGTGGTCGGCGGGGGCCTCGCAGGCCTGGTCGCCGCGACGGAAATCGCCGACGCCGGCAAACGCGTCATCGTGGTCGACCAGGAGGGCGAACAAAGCCTCGGCGGCCAGGCTTTCTGGTCGTTCGGCGGATTGTTTCTGGTCGATAGCCCCGAGCAGCGCCGGCTCGGCATCAAGGACAGTTACGATCTCGCGCTGCAGGACTGGATGGGCTCGGCGGGTTTCGACCGCGACGAAGATCTGTGGCCGAGACGCTGGGCTGAAGCTTATGTGGCGTTCGCGGCCGGCGAGAAACGCGGCTGGCTCCGCGCGATGGGCCATCGAATCTTTCCCATCGTCGGCTGGGCCGAGCGCGGCGGTTACGATGCGATGAGCCATGGCAATTCGGTGCCGCGGTTCCATGTCAGCTGGGGCACCGGCCCCGGCATCGTCGAGCCGTTCGAGCGGCGGGCGCGCGAGGCGCAAGTGAACGGCAATCTGACATTCAGGTTCCGTCACCGCGTCGACGCGCTCACCATCACGGGCGGCACCGTTGACGGCGTCAGCGGAACGATCCTCGAGCCTGATCATGTCGAGCGCGGCAAGAGCAGTTCGCGCAAGGTCATCGGCGACTTCACGCTGAAAGCACAGACTGTGATCGTCGCCTCCGGCGGCATCGGCGGCAATCACGATCTGGTCCGGCAGAACTGGCCGAAGCGCTTGGGCGCCGCGCCTGTCAATATGATCTCCGGCGTGCCCGAACATGTCGACGGCCGGATGATCGGCATCACCGAGGCCGCCGGCGCGCGGCTGATCAACCGCGACCGGATGTGGCACTATGTCGAGGGCATCAGGAACTGGAACCCGATCTGGCCGCGCCACGGCATCCGCATTCTGCCCGGACCATCATCGATGTGGTTCGACGCGACGGGCAAGCGCCTGCCCTCGCCGCTGTTTCCCGGCTCCGACACGCTCGGCCAACTGCAATACATCACGGGCACCGGCCACGACTATTCGTGGTTCGTGCTGACCCAGAGCATCATCAAGAAGGAATTCGCGCTGTCGGGTTCGGAGCAGAATCCGGATTTGACCGGCAAGAGCTGGCTGATGACCGCCAGGCGCGCCACCAACAAGGGCGCGCCCGCACCCGTCGAGGCGTTTAAGACCCATGGCGTGGATTTTATCGTGCGCGACAACCTTGCCGACCTCGTCAGCGCCATGAACGCCCTTGTTGGCGACAACCTGCTCAAGCTCGAACACCTGAAAGCCCAGATCGAGGCGCGCGACCGCGAGATCGAAAATCCCTACGTCAAGGACACGCAGGTGATGAACATCCACAATGCGCGCCGATATGTCGGCGACCGGCTGATCCGCACCGCCAGGCCGCACCGGATTCTCGATTCCCTGCACGGACCGCTGATTGCGGTGAAACTCAACATCCTGACCCGCAAGACGCTGGGCGGTTTCGAGACCGATCTCGATTCCCGCGTCTTCGGCAGCGACGGCAAGATCATGCCGGGACTCTACGCCGCCGGCGAAGCGGCCGGCTTCGGCGGTGGCGGCATGCACGGCTATCGTTAGCTGGAAGGCACTTTTCTCGGCGGCTGCCTGTTTTCCGGACGCAATGCAGGGCGCGCCGCGGCGAAGGCGGCCGCCTGAGGCCGTAACGGCCATGTCAGCCACCGCTGCGAGAACGCAGTGGCGGATGACGGGCCGGCGCGCTAAGTGATCGACCACACATATTCGGAGAACCAGCATGACCATCCAGCGTTTCGATACCGGGCCGCGCATGAGCCAGGTCGTTGTCCATGGCGACACCGTCTATCTCGCGGGCGTCGTGGCCAAAACGACGGCCGGTGAAAGCGTGACGAAGCAAACGCAGGAGGTGCTCTCGATCATCGACAGCCATCTCGCGAAAGCAGGTAGCGGCAAATCGAAGCTGCTGACGGCTACGATCTATCTCACCGATATGAAGAACTTCCCGGAGATGAACGCGGTGTGGGACGCCTGGGTGTCGGCAGGAAATACGCCGGCGCGTGCCACCGTCGAGGCTGGACTGGCGGCGCCCCAATACAGCGTTGAGATCATGGCGACCGCGGCGCGATAGTGCTCCTCTCATGATTCGTGTCTTCGTATTAGCCGGCGCGCTTGCGTTTGGCGCCAGCGCCGCGCTGGCCGAGCGGATCGACATCGACGGCGTGACACGGACGTTTACCGCGCAGTTGCCGGGCACGAGGCCGGCGCCGCTGGTCATCGTCCTGCATGGCAACACCCAGACCGGCGCCGACATGGCGAGCCGAACCTCATGGCCGGGAATCGCGAAGCGTGAGCACTTTGGTATCGTCCTTCCCGACGGGCTTAATCGCGCCTGGGCCGATTTCCGCCCCAATGCCAATCGCGCCGGCCGCGCACCGCCCGAGGGCACCGACGATATCGCCTTCATTGTCAGGCTGATCGAAAGATTCATTGCCGACGGCACGGCCGACCCGAAGCATATCTATGTCACCGGCGTGTCCAATGGCGGCGCCATGACTATGACGATGATCTGCGCGCGCGCCGACCTGTTCGCGGCTGCCGCCAGCGTCATCATGAATCTGACGGACGAATCGGCCAATGCCTGCCATCCATCCCGCCCCGTTCCCATACTGATGATGAACGGGACCGCCGATCCCCTGATTCCGTATCAGGGCGGGCGCGGCACCAGCCGCTTTGCCGTGCCGGGCTTCTGGTCGACGGATAAGACGCTCGACTTCTGGCGCCGCGCCAACGCCTGCGAAACGCAGGACGCCGGCACGGTCGATCTCGACGACCGCGATCAAACGGATCAGACCACGGTGACGCGGATTTCTTCCCGCTGTCCGCCGGGGCGCGATGTCGTGCTCTACCGCGTCAACGATGGCGGCCACCGCATGCCGGGCGCTTTCCCGGACGCGCGCTTCCCGCGCCTGGTGAACATGTTGCTCGGCCCGCAAAATCGCGATATCGACGGCGCCGAGACGATCTGGAAATTTTTCCGGAAGTTTCCATGATTTGAAGGGCTTATCCGGGAAACGATCGAT
>JBGQCE010000492.1:0-3478 GCA_041495185.1 Bradyrhizobium sp. | reverse complement strand
CCCGCAGCAACGACGCTCGCTCTCGGCGCGCTAGGCTTTCTCTGTGGCTTCCTGTTATCCCTGATCGTGGCGGCCTACAGCCTGTATGTCTGCGTCCATATCTCATGAGGGCAATCAGACGACATTTGCCGGGAACCAGGTTCCCGGCAAACGTCACTTCTGACATTTCGGGCACCAGAACGTCGAGCGCCCGTTCTGCGTGAATCGCTTGACGGTGCCGCCGCATTTCGCAGTCTGACATTTCTCGCCTTCGCGATCGTAGACTTGAAACGAGTGCTGGAAATAGCCGAGTTCGCCGGAAGTCTGGCGATGATCGCGCAGCGAGGAGCCGCCGGCCTTGATGGCCTGGTTCAGGACACCGTGAATGGCGCCGACCAATTTCTTGGCGTGATCGGTCGCCTCACCCTTTTTGGTAGCCAGCGTCCCCGCCAGCCTTCGCGGCGACAGATGCGAACGATACAGCGCCTCGCAGACATAGATATTGCCGAGGCCCGCGACCACGCGCTGGTCGAGCAGCGCCGCTTTCAGGCTGGTCTTCTTGTTGGCGCAGGATCGCGCCAGCATCGTTGCGTCGAATTCATTGCCGAGCGGCTCGGGACCAAGACCGCTGAGCAACGGCTCGGCGTCGATCTCCCCACGGGCAATGATCTTCATATAGCCGAAGCGGCGCGGATCGTTGAAGACAACCGCCGCGCCCGATGACATGTGGAACACCACATGATCATGCGCGCCATTCTTGCCGCGCGGATGGTGGAATTTGCCCGGCGCGCTCTCGTCGTCGTCCTTGACGACCCGGAACGAGCCCGACATGCCCAGATGCATCAGCAGCACGTCGCCGGAGGCAAGATCGGCCATCAGGTATTTGGCGCGGCGGCCGAGACCGGTCACGGTCTGGCCTGTAAGCCGCGCGACAAAATCCTTCTGGAACGGAAACCGCAGGTCTTTGCGGCGGGCTTCCGCTTTCACGATCCTGGATCCCTCCATAACGGGCTGCAGGCCGCGGCGGACGGTCTCGACTTCGGGCAATTCGGGCATGGATGGGCGTTCACCTTGTGATGTTGACGTGATAGCGACATTGCGGCGGGCGCGCTATGGTCGGCCGTTACCAGTTCGAGGGCGTAAAGTCATGGATCGGCCGGACCAAACCACTCATTTCGGCTTCAGGGACGTCCCCTTGGGCGACAAGCAGACGCTGGTGAATGAGGTGTTTCACAGCGTGGCACAGCGCTACGACCTGATGAACGATCTGATGTCGGCGGGTCTGCATCGGGTCTGGAAAGACCTGATGATCAACGCGCTCAATCCGCCGCGCAGCGATACCCCGTTTGCGTTGCTCGACGTCGCCGGCGGCACCGGCGATATCGCATTCCGCGCCGCCAAGGCGGCAGGTGTGGGCTTTCGGGCAACCGTCTGCGACATCAATTCCGATATGCTCAGCGTCGGCCGCGAACGCGCCGCGGCGCGGCACCTCGACGACCGGGTGTCGTTCGTGGAAGGCAATGCCGAGGCGCTGGCTTTCCCCGACCGCAGTTTCGACGCCTACACCATCGCCTTCGGCATCCGCAACGTGCCGCGGATCGATCTCGCGCTCGCAGAAGCGTTTCGCGTGCTGAAGCCCGGCGGAAGATTTCTGTGCCTGGAATTTTCCACCGTCGACGTGCCCGGGCTTGATCGAATTTACGATCTGTTTTCGTTCAAGATCATTCCGCCGCTCGGCCGCGCGGTGACCGGCGACGCCGAATCCTATCAATACCTCGTCGAATCGATCCGCAAATTTCCCAAGCCGAATGCGTTTGCCGAGATGATCCGCAGCTCCGGTTTTTCCCGGGTCAACTGGCAGAGCCTCTCCGGCGGCATCGTGGCGTTGCATTCGGGCTGGCGTTTGTGATCTCTGCAATTACCCACATCGCGCGGCTCGCCCGCGCCGGTTTCGTGTTCGCGCGCGAGGGCGTGTTCGGCGTGGTCGATCCGAGCCTGGTGCCGCCGCCCGGGCAGCTCGCGCTTCGTATCGCCCGGCTGATCGAGCGACCCGGCGCCAAATCCGGTCCACGCCTGTCGCGCGCGCTAACCCGGCTCGGACCGGCCTATCTCAAGCTCGGACAGTTTCTTGCGACCCGGCCCGATGTGGTCGGCGTCATCATGGCGCGCGATCTGGAAAGCCTGCAGGACCGGCTGCCGCCGTTTTCGCAAAGCGAGGCCGAAGCCGTGATCGCGCAGTCGCTGGAACGCACCGTGGCGCAGGCGTTTGTAAGCTTCGGTCCGGCGGTCGCCGCCGCCTCGATCGCGCAGGTGCATCGCGGCGAAACCGAGCGCGACGGCGTGCGCACATCCGTTGCGGTAAAGGTGCTGCGGCCCAATGTCGGCGCGCGCTTCCGCCGCGATCTCGGCGATTTCTTCTTTGTCGCGCACAAGGCCGAGGCCTATTCGGCGGAAGCGCGGCGGCTGCGGCTGATCGAGGTCATCAACACGATGTCGCGGTCGGTGGCGATGGAGATGGATCTGCGGCTGGAGGCGGCTGCGCTGTCCGAGATGGCGGAGAACACCCGCGACGATCCGGATTTTCGCGTGCCCACCGTCGACTGGGACCGCACCACCCATAACGTGCTGACGATGGAATGGATCGACGGCATTGCGCTCAGCGATCACGCGCAGCTGGAGCAATCGCAGGTCGATTTGCCCGAGCTCGGGCGCAAGGTGATCCAGAGTTTCCTGCGCCACGCGCTGCGGGATGGCTTCTTTCATGCCGACATGCACCCCGGCAACCTGTTCCTCGACGAGGCCGGCCGGCTTGTTGCCGTTGACTTCGGCATCATGGGCCGGCTCGGGTTGAAGGAGCGGCGCTTCCTCGCCGAAATTCTTCTCGGCTTCATCACCCGCGACTATCGCCGTGTCGCGGAAGTGCATTTCGAGGCCGGCTACGTGCCGGGGCATCATTCGGTGGAGAATTTTGCGCAGGCGATCCGCGCCATCGGCGAGCCGATCCACAACCGCACCGCCGAAGAAATTTCGATGGCGAAGCTTTTGACGCTGCTGCTCGAGGTCACCGGCCTGTTCGACATGCGGACCCGCCCCGAACTGATCCTGCTGCAGAAGACCATGGTGGTGGTCGAGGGCGTCGCGCGCAGCTTCGATCCGAAGCTCGACATCTGGAAGGTTGCCGACCCCGTGGTTCGCGAATGGATCGAGCGCAATCTCGGCCCGGTCGGACGCATCCAGGGGGCGATGTCGGGCGCCGGCGATCTCGGCCGCGTGCTGGCGGGCTTGCCTGCGATCGCGGCGCGGTCGGTGGCCGTGCTGGAGCATCTGGAGACCATGACCCGGGAAGGACTGACGCTGTCGCCCGAGACGATCGCAGCGATGGGCCGGGCCGAGGGCCGCAAGAGCCGCTGGCGCACCTTGGCGCTCTGGATCATCGCCGCGACCTTTATCGCGATCTTGTTCGCAGTTCGGCAATTGTGATTGCATTGCAATCACTATG
>JBGQCE010000491.1:0-3482 GCA_041495185.1 Bradyrhizobium sp. | reverse complement strand
CGGGCGCGGTGGGTGATGAAGGTTTCCTCGCGGGTGAGCTGCATCATCACTTTGCCGGCGGCGGCGCGGGCGAGTAGCGCGGTAACGATCTCGAAATTCAATGCTTCGACGCGAGCCCCGAAACCGCCGCCGATGAACGGCTTGATCACGCGAATGCGCGAGGATGCCATGTCCAGGCATCGGGCGAGCATGAGCTGCAGGTAATAGCCGACCTGGGACACGGTCTGCACCGTGAGACGGCCCGTCAGCGGATCAAACTCGGCAAGACTTGCGTGCGGCTCGATCTGCGCGTGGTTGATCTCGGCGCAACAGAATTGCTCCTCACGCACCAAATCGGCTGCGGCAAAACCATGACCGACGTCACCGAACTGATGATGGACCTCGCGTTCGACGTTGCCGGGTTTGTTGTCGTGCAGAAGCACGGCGTCCGGCGCGCGCGCAGCTTCGGACGTATAATAGGCAGGGAGCTCCGTCACTTTCAATTCGATCAGGCCAAGAGCCCGCTCGGCTGTCTCCGCGTCGATGGCGGCCACCGCCGCGACCGGCTCGCCGCGATAGCGTACGCGGCCGCGGGCTAGCGGATATTCGTTCATCGCGATGGGGAGTACGCCGTAAGTGTGGGGACAATCATCGCCGGTAATGACCGCCCAGACCCCATCAAGGGCGCGCGCTTTTGAAACATCCAGCCGAAGGATATCGCCGTGACTTACCGGGCTCCGCAGAATGCGTCCGACCAGGGCATCGCCATGGTCGAGGTCGGCGGTGTAGCGCGCGCGCCCTGTAACTTTCTCAATGCCATCAATCAAAGGAACGCCGCGGCGGGCGAGCTTACCGTCTACGCTCGGATCAGCGGTCATGAGTTGCCTCCGCGGCTGCCTGCACGGACTCGATGATTTTTACATAACCCGTGCACCGGCAAAGATTTCCCGACAAGGCGGCCCGTATTTCGCTGTCGGTCGGTGTCGGATTGCGGCGCAGAAGCGCTTCCGCCGCCATGATCATTCCCGGCGTGCAGAAACCGCATTGAGCGCCTAGCTTTGCGTGAAAGGCGTGCTGCAATCTACTGAGGCGTCCTTGCATTGCCAGAGCTTCAATCGTTTCCACGTTCCGCCCCTCGCAGCGCATCGCAAGCGTGATACAGGATGGCACTGCCTCGCCGTCGACCAAGACAGTGCACGCGCCACACTCGCCGCCATCGCAGCCGGTTTTCGTTCCGGTGAGGTGGGCGACTTCACGCAGATAGTCGACTAGCAATTCCCTTTCGAATACGGCGTCTTCGCGCCAGCGTCCGTTGAGCTTCAATTTCAGCAAGCGCTTTTTCGGCTGTGGGCTAGGTTTGTGCATAGTAATACCCCTGATTAAAGAGGCTGCGCTTTTTGGCATCGTCCTTCCATGACAAAAATCAAGATCACACACCACGATTAACGCAACATCAGGTGATTGACCTGACCGAAGTCAAGGATCGGGCTCCAAATAGCCGGTAACTCTTGATAATCGTAAATTCTTGGGCGACGCTGATGATAGCGCTCCGCGATTACAACGCTGCGGTCGATTTTGTGGATCGGCATGTTGCTGAAGGTCGGGGCGACAAGACCGCATTTATAGATCCTGCTCGCAATCTGACTTATGCGGAGTTGCGTGATGCAACTGCACGCATCGGCCCGATGCTGGCACGCATGGGGATCGAACCGGAAAGCCGAATCGCCCTAGTCCTCCTCGATACCGTCGACTTTCCCGTGCTGTTCTGGGGGGCGATCCGGGCAGGTATTGTTCCGGTTCTGGTCAATACGCGGCTGACGGTCGATCAATATCATTACCTTTTCGAAGATTCGCGAGCCAAAGCAGTCTTTGTTTCGACTGCATTGCTCTCTGATGTTCAGGAAGCAGCGAAGGATCTGCCGAACATCAAGGGAATTGTCGTCGTCGGCGGAGGCCCTGCATCGATGCCGCGGCTGGACTTGCTCTTGGCAGCCGAGAACGAAGGTTCGGCGCCAGCCAGAACCGTAGCCGATGAGGTCGCTTACTGGCTCTATTCGTCCGGTACGACCGGAATGCCGAAGGGCGTCATGCACGTGCACTCGAATCCCAAGGTCATGGCGCAGAGCGCCGGCCAGCGTCGCATCGGTTATCGTGAAGACGACGTCGTATTCTCTGCCGCGAAGCTGTTTTTCGCGTATGGCCTTGGCAACGCCATGTTCTGTCCGTTGTGGGTGGGAGCAACTGCGGTCTTCTATCCCGAGCGACCGACACCGCAAACGGTATTCGAAATGCTGCGGGGCTATCAGCCGACAATGTTTTTTGCCGTGCCGACGCTCTATGCCGCAATTCTTGCCGATCCCGAATGCAAGCCGGAAAATATGTCCAACCGGCTGCGACTCTGTTTTTCGGCCGGCGAGCCGTTGCCTTCCCATATCGGCGAAGCCTGGAAGCAACGATTTGGCCTCGACATCGTGAACGGCGTTGGTTCGACCGAGATGGGACATCTTTTTTTGACAAACCTTCCGGATGCCGTCGAGTACGGTACATCCGGCGTGCCGGTAGATGGCTTCAAACTCAGGCTGGTTGATGAAAATGCGCAAGACGTCGGCGACAATGAGATGGGGGAGCTTCTGGTAAAGGGTGAATCGTCCGCGGCTGGCTACTGGAATCAGCGCGAGAAATCGCGCCGCACGTTCTTAGGCGAGTGGACCCGCACAGGTGACAAATACACGCGGCGTCCGGACGGGGTGTACACTTACTGCGGCCGGACCGACGATATGTTCAAGGTCAGCGGGATTTGGGTATCGCCGTTCGAGATCGAGGAGGCCTTGGTAACTCATCCGAAAGTCCTTGAGGCTGCAGTTGTGCCAGCCGAAGATGACAATGGCCTGATCAAGCCGAAAGCATTCGTCGTGCTCAGGGACTACTCGAATAACGATGTTGGCCGCGCGCTATATGAAGAACTCAAAGTGCATGTGAAACGCGCTGTTGGCCCTTGGAAGTATCCGCGCTGGATTGAATTTGTCGACAGTTTGCCGAAAACCACGACTGGAAAAATCCAACGCTTCATGCTTCGCGACCAGGGGATTAATGCAAATGGTGGAGAGCAATGAGGCCGCCGCTTACTCATCTGGTGGTGCAGCGCGCTTTACACGCGAAGCATTGACGGCGAGGACTTTTGCGACCGAGATGGCGCAACGCGTTATCGATCTCGCCCTGAGAATCCATAAGGGCGCAACCGAAGTGCGGAAGCTGATCGTCGCGCGGGAATTGTTGGACGCGCGCGAACTGACGTGGCGTCAGGAGATCGAGTAGACATGATGCTGCTGACCGAGGAGCAGGAACGAATTCGAAACACCGCACGTGAATTCGCGCAGCGCTGCTTGGCGCCTCATTCGGCTGAATGGGATCGCAAAGCAGAGTTTCCCCGCGCTGCGCTCCGTGAGTTGGGCAGACTTGGCTTCATGGGAATGACGGTTCCCCCGAAATGGGATGGCGTTGGT
>JBGQCE010000490.1:0-3488 GCA_041495185.1 Bradyrhizobium sp. | reverse complement strand
GCGTTGATCTTGTCGTCGACGTCGGTGATGTTGCGGACATAAGTGACGTGAGCCTCGCCGTAGAGGTGCCGCAGCAGCCGGAACAGCACGTCGAACACAATGACCGGGCGCGCGTTGCCGATATGGGCGAAGTCATAGACCGTCGGTCCGCAGACATACATGCGCACGTTTGCCGGATCGAGCGGCACGAAGGTGCGCTTTTGCCTGGTCAACGTATCGTAGAGGCGCAAATCCATGGATATCCCGTCCCTTGCGGCCGGGCGTCCAGTGATCTCGTGTGAGAAAAGACGGCCTCAGCCAGCGAATCGCTAGCTCATAATCTCGCGGCAAATGCCACAAATGGCGAGGAAACCGTTCATGCCGACTACCATGGGCCAGCGGAGGGGATTGCGTCAAGGGCCTCAGAAAAGCCTGTTTGGGCCATGAAAGCGCCGCGCGGCGATGGTTAATCATTCTTAATGTTTTGGGTTTATCGAATGCGGGTAACCCTCTCATTCATCGGTGCAACATGCGATCCGTATCAGCGCTTTTGGCCTGCGTGTTCCTGCTCGCCGCCTCAGTTGCGTCGGCCGACAGCCGCGTGTTCATCATCGCCAACCAGGCGGACGGCTACGGCGTCGACCAGTGCCTCGCCAGGGGCGAAAAATGTGGCGCGCACGCCGCCCGGTCCTATTGCCAGTCGCGGGATTTCGCCCAGGCCTCGTCCTACCGGCGCGTCGACCCCGATGAAATTACAGGGTCGGTTCCCAAGGCAGGCGACAGCTGCAATCACGCCGGCTGTAACGAATACGTCGCCATTACCTGCCAGCGCTAAATCCGTCCGCCGCGGCGGGACCGCAAGGGCCGCGCCATATCGCCGCCCCGGAAACGACGTGACGCTGCCCCGAGAAGCGGCTATGTGAGGCCGCGCTGGTCGCGCCTTCGGTTTGTCAGCCCACGCGGAATCGCCCCTCAATGGCCGGATATGCCTAAAACGCTGATTACCCCCCTCTCCCGATGGATTTTGGCCTGCGCCGCGCTAATGAGCGCAGGCGTGCTGAGCCTTGACGCCCGGGCGCAGATGTCCCCGGGGGCGCCGCCGCAGGGGACCGCCGTCAATCCGATGTGCCCGCGGCTGGAAGCGCAATTGGCAACCATCGACCGCGGCGGCGGCAGCGGGGATCCGGCCAAGGAAGAGCAAATCCGCCGCTACCAGGATGCCGCGACCAAGCAGCAAGGCGAACTCGATCGCGTTACCTCGCAGGCCAAGCGCATGGGCTGCGACAGTTCCGGCTTCTTCTCGCTGTTCTCGGGCCAGTCGGCGCAATGCGGTCCGGTCAACAACCAGATTCAGCAGATGCGGGCCAATCTGGAGCAGATCACGACCAGCCTCGAGCGGCTGCGCGGCGGCGGCCTCGGCGGCGCCGAGCGTGAAAATCAGCGCCGCTCGGTTCTGCTGGCGCTCGCCCAGAATAATTGCGGGCCGCAATATGCCAACGCCGCGCGCGGCTCGGGCAATTTCCTAGATAGTCTGTTCGGAAATAACAATCCGAACGCGCCCGGTGCGGACGTCGGACCGCAATCCGGCACCTTCCGCACCGTCTGCGTCCGCACCTGCGACGGCGCTTATTTTCCGATTTCGTTCGCCACCGTGCCCGCCCGCTTCCCCGACGATGAAAAGGCCTGCAAGGCGCTCTGCCCGGCGGCGGAAGCGACCCTGTTCAGCTATCGCAACCCCGGCGAAGACATCAACCAGGCGGTGTCGATCAATGGCCAGCCCTATGCGTCGTCGCCGAACGCGTTTCGCTTCCGTCAGGAGTTCAATCCGTCCTGCGCCTGCAAGGCTGCCGGCCAGACCTGGTCGGACGCACTAAAGAGCATCGACGACAAAGCCGCCGCCGAACAGCAGGGCGACATCATCGTCACCGAGGAGAGCGCGAAGAAGATGGCGCGGCCGCCGGCGGCGAAAGGCCCTCCGGCACCTGCGAAGAAGGGCGCCGCACCCGCAGCTACCCCGGCCAGCACGCCGGCTACCGCACCAGCCCCTGAGGCCACGGCACCTCCGGCCAATTCAGCCGGCGCCGCATCAGACAAGCCGATCCGTTCAGTGGGTCCGACCTTTATCCCCGCGCGCTAGGGTCTGATCCAGCTTCGCTAAATCAGACCCGTCGCTTATTTTTGTTTAAGCATGATCTTTTTCCGAAAACCGGTTCCCACTTTTCGGGATCATGCTCTCCTATCCCTCGAACGCTTCGGCCGATCCGCGGCTCGCGCCCGACAACAGCGTGTCGTCGGGTTCGGGCAGCGCCTTGCCGGTGTCGCGAAACTTGTTGGTGATGGGATAGCGGCGGTCGCGGCCGAAATTCTTCTGGGTAACCTTGACGCCCGGCGCGGCCTGCCGCCGCTTGTATTCGGCGATGTTGAGCAGACGATCGACCCGCGCCACCATCTCGCGGTCGAACCCCGCAGCCACGATCGACGCCAACGGCTCTTCACGCTCCACGAGGCGTTCCAGGATAGCATCGAGCATGTCGTAGGGCGGCAGCGAATCCTGATCGGTCTGGTTTTCGCGCAACTCCGCGGTCGGCGGCCGTGTGATGATATGCGGTGGAATGACTTCGCCCGATGGCCCCAGCGCGCCGTCGGGCTTCCATGAATTGCGCAACGTCGAGAGCCGGAACACCTCGGTCTTGTAGATATCCTTGATCGGATTGAAGCCGCCGTTCATGTCGCCATAGAGGGTGGCGTAGCCGACCGACATTTCCGACTTGTTGCCGGTGGTGACCACCATCGCGCCTGACTTGTTGGAGATCGCCATCAACAGCGTGCCGCGCGTGCGGGCCTGCAGGTTCTCCTCGGTGACATCGCGCGGCAGCCCGGCGAAGGTCTCCGACAAAATCGCTTCAAAGCCGTTCACGGCCTGCGCGATCGGCAGCACCTCATAGCGGATGCCAAGCGCGCTCGCGAGCTTTGCCGCATCGTCGAGCGACACTTGCGCGGTAAAACGGAACGGCAGCATCACGCCGCGGACACGTTCTGCACCCAGCGCATCGACCGCGATCGCCGCGCATAGCGCGGAGTCGATGCCGCCGGAGACGCCCAGCAGCACGCCTGGAAATCCGTTCTTCCCGACATAATCGCGCAAGCCGAGCACGCAGGCCGCGTAGTCGGCCTTGTCGCCGTCGACCGCAGGTGCAACCGGCCCGCTGCAGCGCCAGCCAGCGGCAGTCTTGCTCCAGCGCAACGTCGTGATGTTTTCGGCAAATGCCGGCAATTGCGCCGCTACCGAAAGATCGGCGTTCAGCGCAAACGAAGCGCCGTCGAAGACAAGCTCGTCCTGCCCGCCGACCTGATTGAGATAAATCAGCGGAAGCCCGCTTTCGGTGACGCGGGCCACCGCGATCGACAGCCGCACATCGTTCTTGTCGCGCGCGTAGGGTGAGCCGTTCGGCACGACTAGAATTTCCGCGCCGGTCTCCGCGAGACATTCGACGACGTTCTCGTAATCT
>JBGQCE010000489.1:0-3492 GCA_041495185.1 Bradyrhizobium sp. | reverse complement strand
CCCTGCAGGATCGGATTGAACACGCGGAAATAGGGCGCGGCATCGGCGCCGGAGCCGGCGACCCATTGCCAGTTGGCGGGATTGCTGCCGGGGTCGGCATCGACCAGGGTGTCCCAACGGGGTGAATACCCGCAAGCCCCGGCTCTCCTTGTTGCGGATGTTGGCGGGAGCCACCAGGAGATCGCCGGAAAAGCTCTGCGAGGCGACGCCGGTCTCGCTCAGTGCCGCGACGACCTGATCGGCCACGGCCTGATAAGGCGCTTGCGCAATCTCGTTCCAGAATACCTCGCCGGTGTGGGTCTCCCGCGCCAGGTCGACGATGACCTTTGCCGCGGGGCCCCTACGCAGCACCAGCGACGCGCCAGCCGAAGCGAGGCTCCTTTGCAAGACCCGGAGCGACTGCGCCAGCCACCAGCGCGCCGCCCCGCCGAGCGGACGCGCGTTGGGGGCGCGCAGCACTTCGCTTGCTTCGTCGAAGACGTAAAGGCAAATCACAGGCCTGCCGGTCTTCGCGGCGGCATGCAAGGCGGGATGATCGGAGAGGCGGAGATCGTCGCGAAACCAGACGATGCAGGGCGGGGCGGATGTGCTGGCCATCAGGAGGTCGACTCGAGAAACCGCGCGAGAGGTCCGCGCGGACAGGGCATCGCAACTCTATTGGGCCTGATGCGTAACTGATACGGGCAAGCGCAAAAAGTGCTGGAGGCTGCTTTGAACCGGTATGTTATTCTCTATCTGGCGACGCTGATCGTCCTCATCCCCGTCGATTTCCTGTTTCTGGGCATCTTCGCCAAGGGTTTTTTCACCTCGGAAGTCGGCGACATGCTGGGCGAGATCAGGCTCGCGCCTGCGATCCTGTTCTATCTGCTCTACGTGGCCGGGATTCTGATTTTCGTCAGCGGTTCGGCAGCCGCGACGTGGCAATCGACATTGCTATATGGCGCGCTGTTCGGATTGTTTTGCTACGCGACCTTCGATCTGACGTCGCTGTCGCTGCTGAAGCACTGGAGCTGGCCGGTCGCGGCGGTCGACGTGTCCTGGGGATCGTTCGTCACGGCCATATCGTCGACATCAGGCCTGTTGATCGCGAATTGGCTGACGCCGAAGGTCTAACTCCCGTCATTCCGGGGCGATGCGAAGCATCGAACCCGGAATCTCGAGATTCCGGGTCTGGTGCTTGCGCACCATCCCGGAATGACGGTCTCGATTGCTTCGCTTTGCTCGCAAAGACGGAGACGAGCCGCTACTTCGGCTGCGGCACGATTCGGATATAGGGCTTCGGCGCTTTCCAGCCCTGCGGATAGATGGTCTTGGCCTCGTCGTCGCTGACCGAACCGGCGATGATGACGTCTTCGCCCTGTTTCCAGTCGGCCGGCGTCGCGACGCGATGCTTCGCCGTCATCTGCAATGAATCGATCACGCGCAGGATTTCCTGGAAATTGCGGCCCGTGGTCATGGGATAGACCAGCACCAGCTTGATCTTCTTGTCCGGCCCGATGATGAAGACGTTGCGGACCGTCAGGTTGTCGGCGGCGGTACGCTTGCTGACGTCGCCCGAGGTAGAGGCCGGCAGCATGTCGTACAGTTTCGACACGTTGAAATCGGTGTCGCCGATCATCGGATAGTTCGGGGCCGCGCCTTGTGTCTCCCTGATGTCTTCCGACCATTTCGAGTGCCTGTCGACGGGATCGACGCTGAGCCCCATCAGCTTGACGCCGCGCTTGTCGAATTCCGGCTTCAGCTTGGCCAGCGCGCCGAGTTCGGTGGTGCAGACCGGAGTGAAATCCTTCGGGTGCGAGAACAAAAGCGCCCAGCTGTTGCCGATCCAGTCATGGAATTTGATTTTTCCGTCGGTGGTTTCAGCCTCGAAATCCGGGGCTACCGCGCCTATCTGAAGAGCCATTTTTGACCTCATGTCGTTGAAGTTACAGATGAATTCTCTGGGATACGGTACTTTAGAGGTGCTGATTGCGGACCCGCTCTTCCAGATCGCGTTGGAGTGTTTCCTGATCGGCGAGGCGGCGATACACCACCTCGCTAATGCTGAAGCCCACGATGATAACCAGCGCTGCGGGTATCCAACCCGTATCCACTTCCATCCAGGCAACAAGCCCGAGCAGCATCGCTATCAGGGAAATGACAAATCTCGCCAGTTGAGCCTTCATCGCCCACACGCTCTTTCCCAATCGGGCAAGTTAGCCAGCTTTAACCTACCACTATAGGGGGCAGCGTGACTGAACGGAACGCCCCCGGCAAAAGGAAAAGATCCTTCTCCAGCCTCGGGAACTCGTAGCATCTTCTTTTGGTCCGCGCTGCTGCGGCGAAAAGACCACAAAAGCCATAAAAGTCCTGGCTGCCCCGATATTGCCGTTTATGACCCTCATCACGCCGGGCCGGGTTGCGATCCCCTGAACCGTGACCGATTTCACAGCGACCAATCGGCAACTATCTAAAAAACACGCGAAGCAAGTTTCGAATCATTAACCATTCGTTTACGGGCGACGTGGAATTGCTGAACCAGAACAAGAAAATGAGAAGAATACCCATGTCTGTCGCTACGCTTAAGCCGACTGAGTCTATCAACGCCCTCGAACCATCCACGATTTCCTGCCGCGATACCGCTGCGTTTGCACTGACTGTTGTGCGCGACGGCGTGATCACCGGCGAAGGTCCGACCACCAAAGGCCGCGTTCATTTTTCCCGCGCGCTGGATGCCGATGACGCCGCCTGGTGCGCGCGCATCCTGACCGCGACCGCGGTCGAGCATCAGGCGGTCAGCCGGGCCGAGGCCGAAGCGCTGTTCGAGATCAACGACGCGGCCGCCGAGCGCAGCGACGATGGACGTTTCGACGATCTGCTGGCAAAGGCCGTCGTGCATCACGCGGCGTCCGCCTCCGGTCTGCCGGTGCCGCCGCGCACCGTGGCGCTGTCGCCGGAAACGGCGATCGAAAGCTGGGCGCCAACGCAAGCGGTCGGCGTCGACACCGAAGTGCTGGAGTGGATCGCAAGCCAGATGCGCGGCAAGCGCCGCAGCAACCGCACCCTGATGACGCTGGTCGCCACCATCATCGGTGCGGCGACGCTGCCGCTCGCCCAACTGCCGAACGTGTTCGAGATCGGGATGTGAATTCAGGCCTCGCGAAAGTCGAGGCACAAAGACGGCGGGGTTACTGCCCCGCCGGTTTTTGTTATATGGAAATTCACCCCACTCGAAACGACGACGATCACCGCGCTCGCGCGCAGCAATTTGCTTCGGATTCAAATTTCAAACAGCATTTTTTTTGCAGACACACTTTCGCGATCTCGCCGCTTGTTCGCGCGAGCTTTACCTCGAAACTCCCGCCTCCTGAGAAATCAGAGGGCGCAGGGAATGCCGGGCGCTCGATGCGCCCGCAGCCTCGCATGCAAAATAAAATGAGCATACGAGCGTAGTCACCACGGTCACACCGGTTTCACCCGGCATTCCCCGCGCAATGGTTTTAACGGTTTCCT
>JBGQCE010000488.1:0-3505 GCA_041495185.1 Bradyrhizobium sp. | reverse complement strand
GACGTGCAGGGCCACAGACGCAACAAGTGTCTTGTCGACCTTCACCCTTTAGGACCCCTGCTCCACTTCAGTGACCAGCGCCAGCCGTTTGAACCCGGCGCCCGAAAGTTGTCCCATCACCCTCGCCACCGTTCCGTAATCCGCCTTCTTGTCCGCCCGCATGAATATACGCTCATCCAGGCCTCCGCGGGCGTCGGTGATCGCCTTTAATTTCGGTATCAGCTCATTCATTGCGACTTCGGTATCGTTGATGAATACCCTTCCCTTGATATCGACCGAAAGCTGCAGCGGCATCTTGTCCTGATCGAGGCTCTTGGCCTGGGTCTGCGGCAGATCGAGCGGGACGCCCACCGTCAGAAGCGGCGCCGACACCATAAAGATGATCAGCAACACCAGCATCACGTCCACCATCGGGGTGACGTTGATCTCGGCCATCACCGCACGACGCCGGCCGCGGCGTCCGCCGCCGGACGAACCTGCCACATTCATCGCCATGATCTGGTGCTCACGATGCGCTCACAATATACCGCCGGTCATGCCCGCTCGTCGATCTGGCGCGACAGAATGGCCGAAAACTCGTCCGCGAACCCTTCCAGCCGCTGGGCCTGCCGGTTCACCTCGGACGTGAACTTGTTATAGAAAATAGTCGCCGGAATTGCGGCGATAAGGCCGATGGCGGTGGCAAACAGCGCTTCCGCGATGCCCGGAGCCACCACCGCCAGGGAGGTATTCTTCGACGCGGCGATCGACTGGAAGCTCGACATGATGCCCCAGACCGTACCGAACAGGCCGACGAAGGGGCCGGCCGAGCCGACCGTTGCCAGCACCAGGAGCCGGCGCTCCAGCCGTTCGATTTCCCGGGCGATGGAGACGTTCATGACCTTCTCGATCCGCATCTGAAGCCCGGCAAAGGACCGCGCCTGGCTTTCAAACGACCGTTTCCATTCGCGCATCGCCGCGACAAAGCAGGCCGCCATCGATTGCGTCGGCTTGGCCGAGAGCGCGCGATAAAGTTCCTCGATCGACTGCCCCGACCAGAACGCCTGCTCAAAGCGGTCCATGGCCCGCTTGGTGCGCGAATACAGGAACATCTTGTCGATCGCGATCGCCCAGACCCAGACGGAGCAGGCGAGCAGCCCCAGCATGACCGCTTTCACGATCCAGTGAGCCTGCAGGAACAGCGCGATCAGCGATACGTCGGCGGAGGCGATCGGCAAGGCTGACTGAGCCACGTCGGCCGGATTCATAAGCGGTATCCTCTCAACGCAAGTGTCCCAAATCCTCCGGGAGCAAATGGCTGCCGGTTCCAAAACCGCGCGCCAGGCGCGGCGGTAAGCGCCAGCGCGAGAGCCTTGTTTTGTATCACATGGGAGGCCCGTCCAAAGCCGAGGCTTGCATCCCCTGCCAACGTGTCAAAACGAGGGCTATCCGCGCGTCTTTACGCCCCTAACCAGACGCTAATCATGGTTAATACGCGGTTACCAAAGGGGATTTTGGCCGCGGGAAATCAAGGCAGAGCGATCCCCGAACCCTTCCCGAATTTGGCCCCCAAAAAGGCCCAAAACAAAGCCGCCCACCTGCTCTCGCAGATGGGCGGCTGTGTCGCCGTCAGGTTTTATGGGGGCATTACGCCTGCGGCTTTAGCCTTCGAATTCAAGCCTGGGGCTGACCGTCCGTGGGCGGCGTCGGACGTTGCTTATGCTGCGCCATGAACTGGTCGAACTCTTCCTTGTCCTTGGCGTGGCGCAGGCGATCGAGGAAATCGCGGAATTCGGTCTGCTCTTCCTCAAGCCGCCGCAAGGTTTCCATGCGGTATTCGTCGAAGGCGCGGTTACCGCTCGTGGGCGGACCGAAGGGGAAGCCGCGGCGTTCCATCCGACCACGCATCCGATCCATTTTGTACTGCATCCGCTCCATCCTGTTCGACCAGCGGTCTTGATGACTCCAGCAACCCATTTTTCTGCTCCCGAGTGTGAAAAAGAGAAGGGCAAGGCCGATCGGCCACCAGATGATGAAGCCCAGTACAGTCACGGCGATCCAGCCGGGGTGCCAGGGCGAATCAAGCATATGCGGGCGATAGTGTTCTTCCGCGGGGCCGCGCCATCGATTGACATCTGCGGTGTAGGCCATTTCCCTCTCCATGACGGCATCACGCCGTTGTGAATGTAAATAACATTTACATACCTAACCCATCCCGGCTTTTTGTCAAGCCTGAATTTATTTTGGGGTGCCCCAAGGTCCGGCCGGCTTTTGATCCGCCTGCTCGTTTTGGCCGGCCGGCCTGCGGTCGGTCGGGAACCCGAGACCGCGCAGATAAATCAGCACTTCCGCTTCCAGCAGATCCTCCGCCGACATCGGCAGCTTGCGGCGCGCCGAATCGCCTCGTGCAAACAGCGAGGCCACGCCGTGCGACATCGACCAGATATGCAGCGCCATCATCATCGCCGGCGGGCGCGGCGTGCCGGGCGGCGCCAGCGCGGCAAGACGCTCGGCGGCGGCTCTGATGATGGCGAAGGCGCGCTCGCTCGCCGCCAGCAATGTGGGATTAAGGTCGACAGGAAGCCCTGATTCGAACATCGCCGAATAGTATGCAGGCTCCGCGCGGGCGAACGCGAGATAGGCCTTGCCGACCCGCTCGAACGCCGTGACGGTGTCCGGACGCCCGTCATCCCAGGCCTGGGTCAGCACGGTCTCGAACTGCTCAAAACCGCGCTGCGCGATGTTGGAAAGCAACTCGTCGCGGTCACGAAAATGCCGGTAGGGCGCGGCGGGACTGACGCCGGCCATCCGCGCGGCATCGGCAAAGGTGAAGCCGGCCGCGCCTTTTTCAGCGATCAGCCCGAGCGCTGCCTGCAGCAGCGCCTCTTTCAGATTGCCGTGGTGATAGCCGCGCTCGGTGCGGCCTTGTTCCTTGCGCCAACTCATGTGAAAGGCTTTTACATGAGCCGGGCGCAAAGGTCACTAGAGCCCGATCGGTTCCGATTAATTCAGAACCGAGGCTCTAATCTTTTGTTTTGACGCGTTTTCTTTACGCGAACCGGTATCCACTTCGCTCGAAAACGCTCTAGTGAGGTGGTTAACGCCCGGAAGTTCCTTGCAATTCGGCAAATCCGGCCGCCGCTTCCTGAACGTCGGCTGGAAAATCCGACATTTCCTGGACCTGACGGATTTCGATGATTTCGTTGTCGGATGCCGGGCAACGCTTCGCCCAGGCGATCGCCTCCTCGCGCGACTTCACCTCGATCATCCAATAGCCGCCGAGCACCTCCTTGGCCTCGGTGAAGGGGCCGTCGGTCACGACAGGTTTGCGGCCGGCGAACGAAACCCGCGCGCCCATCGAGAGCGGATGCAACCCGTCGAGCGTGATCAGCACGCCGGCGTCTTTCAGCGCCTCGTTGTATTTCATCATCGCGGCGACCGCGTCCGCGGGCGGCATGGTGCCCGGCGCCGCCGTCTCGTAGCCTTTCGGAATCATCAGCATCATGAATCGCATCGTCACTCTCCG
>JBGQCE010000487.1:0-3507 GCA_041495185.1 Bradyrhizobium sp. | reverse complement strand
GCGGCGTGGCTGGCGCGCACCGCGCCCTCGGCCATCACCCGGGAAACGGAAATCTCGCACGCGCTGGTCAAATCACTATACGAGGACGGCAGGCTCGACGAGCATGAGGTGGCGGCGTTTGCCGAGGCCGGCAAATTCGACGAAGCCAATGCGGCGATCGCAGCGCTCGCCAACGTCTCGGTGTCGACCGCCGAGGACATGATGGTGGAAACCCGCGCCGAGGGCGTGATGATCCTGGCCAAGGTCGGAGGGATGTCGTGGTCGACGGTCAAGGCGATCATCAACATGCGCGACGATCTCTCGGGCATGCAGCCGGCCGATCTCGTGGCCTGCAAGGCCACCTACGAGCGGCTGCGGCCCTCGACCGCACAGCAGGTGCTGCGGTTCCACCGCATGCAGCAGGCTGCAGCACCGGCGGCGTGAGCAGGCAACACCTTAACGTCGTCAACGTCGTCCCGGTGAACGCCGGTATGGCGCACAAACCAAAGCTAAAACCTGAGCACCCTCGATCCCGCCAGCGCACCGATGGCGGTGACCAGCGCCGTGGCGATCGTGTACCAGGTCGCCACGAACAGCGGTGAATCGTCGGTGCAGTGCGAGGCGTAAAGCGTCGCCGCCAAGCCCGCCGACAACAGTCCGGCGATTGCGCCGGCGATCGCTGGCCGCGTCGGCGCGCCGTGACGCAAGCCGATCAGCGCCGCCACCAGCAGCGGCAGTGACAGCAGCGGAATAGCCGTCAAGCAGATTTTCGAATTGCTGCCGATCAGCCGCGTCATCATCGGCAGCCGCTGCGGCATCATCATCTCGCTTCCGATTCCGATAGCGAGAAGTCCGGCCGGAATCAGCAATAGCCACACCCAGCCGTGCAGGGAAGCTTCCGGCCGCGACAAATGCAGGCTGACGGCGATCGCCGAGATTGCCAACGCCAGCGTCACCACAAACTTGAAATCGAAAAACGGATTATGCATCGCGGTCATGACGTCCGGACGGAAACCCAACTCCGTGAAGAACATCGCAACCGAAACCGGCGCCGCTGACAGTAACGCCAGCGCCAGCACGAACCCGACCGGCCGTGCGCGGTGGGGATTATCGGCGGCGAGGGTTCGAATGAGCTGATCGGTGTCCATTCTCACAGTTCCCGTAGTTTGGCGGTGAGGCTGGCAAGCCCGCGATGCAGCGCTACCCGCACCGCCCCCTCGCTCATCGCGAATTTCGCGGCCGTATCCTTGATCGAGGCGCTGTCGACCGCGATCGACTGCAGCACGTCACGCTGTCGCGCCGGCAGGGACTTGAGCTGGGCCGCGACCTCGCTCGCCGGCGCGGTCTCCGCAGCCGGTTCGCTTGGAATCGTCTCGGCGAAATCGTCGATATTGACGAAAACCCGGCGACCGCGGCGGCGCAGCGAATCGATCAGCTTGTTGCGGGCGATCGCAAACAGCCATGGCGCGAACGGCGCGTTGGCGTCCCAGGTATGCCGCTTCAGATGCACCGCCAACAAAATATCCTGCACAATGTCCTCGGACTGATCGACCGGTTGCCCCGCCCGCGCCAGACCGCGACGCGCCGCGGCCCTCAACACCGGCGTGACGGCCTTGAGCAGACGATGATACGCCGCACTGTCCCCTGAAATGGCCGACCGCATCAGGCCGGTCCATTCGTCTTCACGTTCGCGCACGCGCGCTCCCACATTGCAATTCGGTCTATCTTTCAATTTGTTACGCCTGGAGGCTCCAATCACGAATTCGTGATCGATGCTTCCGCGCCATTGGTATCGTCACACCCCGCATAAGGAAATCGCGACCAGGAATTCCGGCCCGGCAAGCTCATAACACTGATCGGTTCGGCTGACATCCGCCGCATCCAGTCCAAGAGAACCCGAGACCGAAACGTCTGGGGCAGCTCGGCCGGCGTTATGCCGCTGCCCTGCTTTCGCCCGGTGAAGCCCGAAGATTCCCTTTTTCTGCCCCGCTGCGGACACGCCACGAGGTTTCTTTTCGCCTTCGGGGGCTGGCACATGGGGAGATTGCCGATGACGATCAAAGCCAGTGGGCGCTCGGCATTGATAGTAGCAACAGGGCTTTTTGTGTGTTTGGCGGGGCCATCGCAGGCGGCGACGGGCGCAGAGAATGCGGCCGCGGGTTCGAAATCGGAACGTGCTTCGAGGACGGCGGTTGCACTCCACAAACATGTCAGGCACGGCTCGCGCCATTGGAAGAGCTACGCGCATCGTAAATCCGGCAGGGTGGCGCTGAAGTCCGATGACGGCAGGAAAGCCGCCGCGGCCGATGACGGCGATAAATCATCCGTGATCCCGCCGTCGGTGGCCAACGCCAATGCACAAATGACCTCCGCCGACACCCCGGCCGGAAACGCCAAGGCGATGTCCGCACGCGCCAACGATATTCTGCAAGCCGCGCCGGCCAATCCGGCCGACGCACAGCCGGCCGCTGACGCCCAGGTGGTCGCCGCCGACCAGCTCAACGACCTCGATCGCGCGCTGCACGAGAGCCCGCGACCCGCCGCGACCCTGGCGATGGCTTCGGCCGACGCGCCTGTCGCCGCCACAGCGCCCGTGATGGCCAGCAGCAACGCAAGCTCCACCTGGGACCAGACCTCGCTGATCGGGAAAATCTTCATCGGCTTCGGCGCGCTGCTGACGATGGCCTCCGCCGCGCGCATGTTCATGGCGTAAGATTTCCGCGGTCATCCCCCGGATGAGCGCAAGTGCGCTCACTCGGGGATGAACGCAATTGCGTTCACCCGGGGCGGAATCGTCCCACTTGAAGCACACCCCGCCAGCGGGCACATTGCCCGCGAAATCAAACGCGGGGTGGACCATGAGCACGTTCGAACACATCATTGTCGAAAGCAAAGGCGCGGTCGGCATTATTACGCTCAACCGCCCGAAGATGCTCAATGCGCTGTCGTTCGGCGTATTCAGGGAAATCGCCGCGGCCGTCGACGATCTCGAAGCCGACGAGAAAATCGGATGCATCCTGCTGGCCGGCGGCGAAAAGGCTTTCGCCGCGGGTGCCGACATCAAGGAAATGCAGCCGAAGACTTTCATCGACATATTTTCCAGCGATTTCACGGCAATCGGCGGTAACCGCCTCGCCAACTGCCGCAAGCCGACCATCGCGGCGGTCAGCGGCTATGCGCTCGGCGGCGGCTGCGAACTGGCAATGATGTGCGACATCATCATCGCAGCCGACACCGCGAAATTCGGCCAGCCGGAGATCACGCTCGGCACCATCCCCGGCATCGGCGGCACCCAGCGGTTGACACGCGCGATCGGCAAATCCAAGGCGATGGATCTGTGTCTGACCGGGCGGATGATGGATGCCACTGAGGCCGAGCGATCGGGGCTCGTCAGCCGCGTCGTGCCTGCGGACAAGTTGATGGGCGAAGCGCTGGCTGCCGCGGAAAAAATCGCCTCGATGTCGCGCCCCGCGGCGGCCATGGCCAAGGAAGCCATCAATCGCGCGTTCGAGACTCCGCTGTCGGAAG
>JBGQCE010000486.1:0-3521 GCA_041495185.1 Bradyrhizobium sp. | reverse complement strand
GTATGGGAATCGATCGCCGCCGACGTGCGCGCCGGCGTGATGGATTCCTCCCCGCTCAAGCAAAGCCTCTACGAGCTCGGGATGAAGACGGGGCTATCGGCGCTGGCGCAGGGCAAGCATTCCGTGGTCGCTGACATGCTGCTATTCCGCGCATTGCGCGATCGCCTCGGCTTTACGCGGCTGCGCTCGGCGGCGACCGGCGGGGCGGCGCTCGGTCCCGACACCTTCAAATTCTTTCAAGCCATGGGCGTGCCGCTGCGCACGCTGTATGGCCAGACCGAGTTGCTTGGCGCCTACACCCTGCATCCTTTTGGCAAGGTCGACCCCGACACCACGGGCGTGGCGATGGCCGACAACATCGAAATCCGCATCGAGAACCCGGATATCCACGGCGTCGGCGAAATCGTGGTGCGCCACCCCAACATGTTCCTCGGCTATTACAAGAACCCACAGGCTTCCGCCGACGATATGAAGGATGGCTGGATGCATTCGGGCGATGCCGGCTATTTCAACGACCAAAGACAGCTCGTGGTGATCGACCGCATCAAGGACCTTGCGGAAACCTCGCGCGGCGAGCGCTTCTCCCCGCAATACATCGAGAACAAGCTGAAATTCTCGCCCTACATCGCCGAGACGGTGGTATTGGGCGCCGGCCGCGACGCGCTCGCGGCGATGATCTGCATCCGGTTCTCGATCATCTCGAAATGGGCGGAGAAAAACCGGATCTCGTTCACCACCTACACCGACCTCGCCTCGCGCCCCGAGGTGTACGCGCTGCTCCGCAAGGAGGTCGAAACCGTCAACGCGACGCTGCCGCCGGCGCAGCGCATTTCCCGCTTCCTGCTGCTCTACAAGGAACTCGACGCCGACGACGGCGAATTGACCCGCACCCGGAAAGTCCGCCGCAGCGTCATCAACGAAAAGTACGCCACCATTATCGATGCGATCTATGGCGGAAAGCGCGACATTCCCGTCGATACGGTGATCCGCTTCCAGGACGGCACCACGCAGCGCATCCGCACCACGCTTAAGGTGGTCGACCTCGCGCACGAAACGCCGCTTGCGGAGGCCGCGGAATGAACACCCAGCTTCTGATCCAGCTCCTGGTCAATGGCCTCGTGGTCGGCACGTTGTATGGCGTTGTCGCGATGTCGTTCGTGCTGATCTACAAAGCGACCCAGGTGGTGAATTTCGCGCAAGGCGAACTGCTGCTGATCGGCGCCTGGGTGTGCTGGTGGCTGCTCACAAAGTATCAGGTGCCGTTCTATCTCGGCATGCCGATCACCCTGGTCTTCATGTTCCTGTTCGGCATTGCGATTCAGGTGGTGATCCTGCGCCCGATGATCGGCGAGCCGATCATCTCGGTGATCATGGTGACGATCGCGCTGTCTACGGTGTTCTCCGCGCTGATGAAATGGATGTTCGGCGTCAATCTCCAGCCGTTTCCACATGTCTTCAGCACCCAGAACGTGAATATCCTCGGGTTGCAGGTTCAAACCGTCTATCTGATGTCTCTCGCAGTCTCGCTGGCGATGATGGTGGGAATGGCGTGGTTTTTCCGCCTGTCCAAATACGGCCTCGCCATGCGCGCGACCGCGTTCAACCAGCAGGTCGCGCAATCGCTCGGCATCTCGGTGAAGAGCGTGTTTGCGATGGCCTGGGCGATCTCGGCGACGGTGTCGGCGGTGGCGGGCGTGGTGGTCGCCGTGGTCAACGGCGTGTCCGCGGGTCTGTCGGCCTACGGCATCAAGGTATTTCCTGCGGCGATCCTCGGCGGCCTCGACAGTGTCGGCGGCGCCGTGCTCGGCGGCATCATCATCGGCCTATTGGAAAATTTCGCACACTTTCTCGACAGTGAATATCTGCACTGGGGCAACCTCTACGAGATCGCACCGTTCTATGCGTTGATCGTCATCCTGATGATCAAGCCTTACGGCTTGTTCGGCACCAAAGATATCGAGCGGGTGTAATCGATCATGGCAGGCCAGACGCTCATTCCCGCCGGCGATTTCCGCACCACTTACGCGGCGGACACCACCGTTTTCCCGACCACGACCAGCCGTAATGCGATGATCCTCGGCATCGCCCTGATCTGCTTTGCGCCTTATGTCGTTAATGAATACAGCCTCAGTCTTCTTATCCAGATCGGCATCTTCGGCATCGCTGCGCTTGGCCTCAACATCGTCGTCGGCTTCACCGGGCAAATCTCCATAGGCCATGCAGCCTTTTTCGGTTTCGGCGCTTTCACCTCCGCTTACCTCTCGAACCGCTTCGCGATCCCCGTCTTCTTCTGCATTCCGCTCGCAGGCGTGGTCACGGCAGCGGTCGGCCTGATCTTCGGCCTTCCTGCCGCGCGGCTGAAAGGGCTTTACCTCGCCATCGCAACACTGGCCGCGCAGTTCATCCTGCTTGACTTCTTCGCGCGCGCCGAATGGTTCACCGGCGGCAGCGTTCCCGCCAGCGCGGAGGCGTTCTCGATCTTCGGCTATTCGCTGCGCGGCGATAAAAAATACTTCTATGTCGTGCTGGCCTATGTCGTGATCTGCTATCTGCTGGTGACGAACCTGATGCGCTCGCGCGACGGACGCGCGCTGGTCGCGGTGCGCGATCACTATCTCTCCGCCGAGATCATGGGCATTAACCTGACCAAGTATCGCACGCTGTCCTTCGGCCTGGCCGCATTCTTCGCCGGCGTCGGTGGCGCACTCTATGCACACTACAACCAGGTGGTCTCCAATGAAGGCTTCGGTATCGACCGGTCGATTATCTTTCTCGCCATGATCATTATCGGCGGCCTCGGCTCGATCATGGGTACGCTGATGGGCACGGCCTTCATGGTGCTGCTGCCGGAATCGATGGAATGGCTCAGCGTCGCGCTGCGCGACAGTCCGATCGACCAGGCGCTCGGTCTAAAGAACAACATCGCGTTCTTGCGCGAGATAGCCATCGGCGTCATCATCGTCGTCTTTCTGGTTTTCGAGCCGGATGGACTTGCGCACCGGTGGCGACAGATCAAGGCTTACTGGAAACTCTACCCGTTCTCGCATTGAGGTCGGAACGGGCAGACAATAAGAAGACCTCGAAAGGTAATCGGAGGATCAGGTTATGACGATGAAAGCTCTTCTCAGCACCGCGGCTTTGGCGGTGACACTTGGCGGCATATCCGCCGTCACGCCTGCCATGGCCCAGACGCCCATAGCGCTTGGAAATCTCGTCGATTATTCCGGCCCAACGAACGACGTCGGAACGCCATACGGACAAGGCGTCGTCGACACTTACGCCTGGATCAACAAGAACGGCGGCATCAACGGCTCCAAGGTCGACGTCGATACCGTCGATTACGGCTATCAGGTGCCGCGCGCGATCGCCCAGTACAAGAAGTGGTCGGGCACCAACAAGGTCGCCGCCATCCTCGGATGGGGCACCGCCGACACCGAAGCCCTCACGGGCTTTCTCGCTGAAGACAAGATTCCCGACATCTCGGCATCTTACGCCGCCGCACTGTCCGACCCGACCGGCGC
>JBGQCE010000485.1:0-3526 GCA_041495185.1 Bradyrhizobium sp. | reverse complement strand
GCCTCATACGCGCGCTCGTAGTCTTTCGTTTGCATACATATGGCCTGCGCCTGGGCTTCTGCCTCAATGGAATCGTCGATGCCCATGCTCCACTCTTGATGAATGCAGCTCTTGGTCATGGCGTGTCCGAACGTCGGACCCTCGGCCAGCGATTTCGCCAGCGCCTGCGCCTGCACGAGCACGGCATCGGACTCGCAGAGCTTGTTGTAGAAGCCCCATCGCTCGGCCTCGGCGCCATCCATCGAACGTCCGGTATAGAGCAACTCGGCGGCGCGACCCGCACCGATAATTCGCGGCAGGATATTGCACGCTCCCATATCGGCACCGGCCAATCCGACGCGGACGAACAAGAACGCAACTTTGCTCCGCTGCGTGCCGTAGCGCATATCCGACGCCATCGCCAGAATCGCGCCTGCTCCGGCGCAGATGCCATCGATCGCCGCGATGATCGGCTGCGGGCAAGCCCGCATGGCTTTGACCAGATCACCCGTCATGCGGGTGAACGCGAGCAACCCCGCCATGTCGCCCTTGCGCTGCATCTCAACCAGTGGACCGATGATTTCGTGCACGTCGCCACCAGAACAGAAATTGCCGCCCGCACCCGTGATCACCACGGTTTTGATATTCTCCGCATAGACAAGATCGCGAAACACATCACGTAGCTCGGCGTATGATTCCAGCGTCAGCGGATTCTTCCGCTCCGGCCGATTGAGCGTGATCGTCGCGACAGACTCTTCTACTTGCCACAAAAAGTGCTGTGGCTCGAAATTTCCGAAGTTGACACGCGTTGGGCGAAAGCGCGCAGCCGTGTCCTTTATTTGCGCATCCCGCGCGGTTGCAAGCCCGAGATCAGACATTGTTCTCTCCCTATTATCCGGCAAAAGTCAGCCCGCCGCTCACGCTTATCACCTGGCCAGTGACATAGTCCGACCGAGAGCTCGCGAAGAACATGATTGCGTCCGCGATTTCCTGTGGTTTGGCGAATCGCCGAAATGGAATCGCCTTGAGAAACGCCGCCCTGAGATTTTCCGGCCGCGACTGCAGCATCGGCGTATCGGTCGGCCCAGGGCAGACGCAGTTGACGTTGATCGAATTGCGCGCCACTTCACGCGCGAGCGATTTGGTGAACGCAATCACGCCGCCTTTGGCAGCGGCATAGGTCGTTTCGCCGCTGCTGCCGACGCGTCCGGCATCGCTTGAAACGTTGACTATTTTTCCCTTGCCGGCGGCCATCATGGCCGGAAGCAACGCTTGGGTCAGGTGCAGAGTGCCATTGAGATTGATCGCAATGACGCGTTCCATATAGTCGGGCGGGTTATCGACGAACGGCTGGATGTCATTCCAACCCGCCGCATTGACCAGAATGTCGATGCGGGGATGTCGCGTGAGTACGGAGGCTGCGCTGCGACGGATGGAGGCCGACTCGGCGAGATCGATCGGGAGGTACTCGACGGAGAAATTGCGCTGCCTGGCCTCGTTTACGACCTCGGCGCCTTTCTTCCCGTCAACGTCCGCACAGATGACAATCGCTCCGCTACGTGCGAACTCCATCACAGTCGCCTTGCCAATGCCCGAAGCACCGCCGGTGACCAGGGCAATCTTGTCGTCGAATTTCATCGCACCGCTCCCTTTTTCGTCTGCATCGAGGATCCGGTCGAACCAACAAGAAACGCATCGACGCGCTGGCGTGTCTCGGCGTTGTTGAGGAGCAGCCGGGTGAATTCCAATTCGTCAGTGTATCCGCCGCGGTCGCTATGACCGGCCGCCGCAATGCATGCCTTACTGGCGGCGAGCGCCGCGGCGGGGAGGCTCGCGATGCCACGCACAATCTCGGCGGCGCGCTGCGCCAGATCGACACGCGGCACCGCCCAATTCACCACGCCAAGTGCGCTTGCAGCCATGCCATCAAGGATTTCGGCGCCGAGAATCAGTCGCGCGGCGAGCGCCGCACCGCATAACCGGGTGAGGCGCTGCGTACCGCCACCGCCCGGAAGCAATCCGAGCCGGGCTTCCGGTAGCCCCAGCTTAACTTCCGCCGCCGCGATCCGCAGATCGCATGCAAGTGCCAACTCAAGCCCCCCACCCATTGCCGCGCCACCGATCTCGGCCAGTACGACCTGGGGCAACTGCTCGATCCGCGCGTACAGCCGCTGGATGCCAGCCACATAGGCATACATTCGGTCGGCACCGTCAGGCGCCTCCATGTGCGCTCGCACCTCTCTTAGATCGGCGCCGGCACAGAACACCTTTTGGTCCGAGCGAATATGCAAGACCGTGCAAGGCGGGCCACTGGCCAGTTCGTCGAGTTTCGCGTCGAACGCCTGTACCCATTCTGCGTTGATCGCATTCACCGGGGGCTGGCTCAGCGTCAAGACGGTCACGGCATCGTTGGCGTTTGTGAAAATCATGACCAGGCTCGCCTTTCCTGCTCCGCCTGGGTGACGAGCGCACGGCTGATGACCAGCCGCTGAATATCATTTGTGCCCTCATAGATCTTGCTGGCGCGTACAGCGCGAAAAATTCGCTCGACCCCGTAGTCGGTCATATAGCCGGCGCCGCCGAGCGTCTGAATCGCGTCGGAGCAAATGCGTTCGGCTGCTTCGGTGGCGAACAATTTCGCCATAGAAGCCTGTTTAAGGCATGGCAACCCTTGACTGCGCAAAGCGGCAGCATAGTGCACGAGCTGACGCGCAGCTTCGAGCTGAGTTGCCATTTCGGCCAGACGAAAAGCAACGGCTTGATGTTCGATTATCGCCTTGCCGAAGCTTCTGCGCTCTTGCGCATAGAGGAGTGCAATCTCATAAGCAGCGCGAGCCATACCCACGGCTTGTGCAGCGATACCAATGCGACCTCCCTCCAAGTTAGCAAGGGCAATGCGGTAGCCCTGACCTTCGGCACCGAGCCGGTTTTCCTCTGGAACGCTGAGTTCGTTGAAGCTAATTTCGCACGTGTCCGACGCGTGTTGTCCCATCTTTTTCTCAATCCGACCGACGCAATAGCCCGATTGTTTGGTCTCAACGATGAAGCAACTGATGCCCCGTTTCGCCTGCACGAGGTCAGTCGCAGCAAAAACCAGCGCAATGTCGGCATTTTTGCCAGAAGTGATGAACCGCTTTGTTCCATTAAGGATATAGGTTCCGTGTCGACGCACGGCGCGGGTCCGAATCGCACCGGCATCCGAACCGCCCTCCGGTTCCGTGAGACAAAAGGCGCTCAGCAGCTCGCCGCGCGCCATCGGCCGCAAGTACTTCTCTTTTTGCTCCGGCGTACCGTACGCAACGAGCGGCATGCAACCGACAGAATTGTGACCGCTCATGATCGTCGAAACGGCCCCGTCGCCTGCCGCGACTTCCTCCAGCGCAAGCGCATATGCGACGTAGTCCGCACCAACGCCATCCCATTTCGGGGGAACCGTCATTCCCATGAAGCCAAGTCTGCCCAACTCACGGAGCGCAGCGCGGGGAAACTCTGCTTTGCGATCCCATTCAGCCGAATGAGGCGCCAAGCAGCGCTGCGCGAATTCACG
>JBGQCE010000484.1:0-3532 GCA_041495185.1 Bradyrhizobium sp. | reverse complement strand
CTTTCAGCGAGATGAAACTGACGTCGACGACGACGACGTCCGGCCGCATCGGCAAGCGCTTGCCTTCAAGGCTGCGGATATCGGTCTGCTCCATGGAAACGATTTTGGGATGGCGGTGCAGCGAGGGATGCAGCTGCCCGCGCCCGACATCGATTGAAAACACCAGACTGGCGCCGTTGGCGAGCAATACCTCGGTGAAGCCGCCGGTCGATGCGCCGACATCGAGACAGACGTGATCCTCGATTTCGATCGGATATTGCTCAAGCGCGCCTGCCAGTTTGACGCCGCCCCGCGAGACAAAGGGATGCGCCGGCTGCGCCTGCACCTCCGCATCGCCGGCAACGGTTTCGGATGGCTTCATGACCTGCTTGCCATCGGCCGTAACAAGGCCGGCTTCGATGGCAGCCCGGGCCCGCGCCCGGCTCTCGAACAGCCCGCGCTCGACCAGCAACACGTCCGCGCGTCTGCGGGGAGGGGGCATGCTCCGGTCGCTCTTGGCCAAGTTCAACTCGATGCCGGTGGGTGCCGGGATGCCAGCCATTCGACCGCCATCCGCACGCACGTCTCGAACGCTGTTAAATCATGCCAGATGTCGGAAGGCGCCTGCCGTGGCGTCACCAGCGCGCGGCCGTGCATATCGAGCGCATGAACCATCATCAGATTGTCACTCAAGCCGAAATCCTCGACGGTCAGTCCCGACACATCGACCAGGCGGCCATCGCGTGAATTCACCTCAGTGAATTTTCGCACGCGGTCGGCATAGGACGTGGGATCGTTGCTGTAGCCCAGGCAGAGCTTGCCGCGTCCCGCCATATATCCGAGTTCGTAAACGGTTCCGGCATCCGCGCCCGGTCCGCGAAACGGCGTGAGATTCGCGATGATGGCATCAGCCTCTATCATCATGGCCTCGTTACCGCGAAATACCCTAAAAGAGGCGTCTTTGGCCGCGATGCGGATAGCATTGTCGAGCGGATAAAGTCCGGCCAGTCCGTGACGCGCGCACAACTCGAGCTTGCGGCGCCCGATATCAACGGCGTCGGGCAGGAAAACGTCGGGACCGGCCAGGTAAATCTTCATTCTTGCTGGCGAGCAGACAGCCTCGGCTCAGGCAAATGCCGGCGGCGCCGGCCGTCAGGCCAGCTTGACCGTTTCGACCTTGAAGTCCTTGCCGAGCGTCTCGAACACCTTGGCGACGATGCCCTTGGCGTCGAGGCCGGCGCGGGCATACATCGCGCCCGGCGAGTCGTGGTCGAGGAACACATCGGGCAGCACCATCGACCGCATCCGCAGGCCGCCGTCGAGCATGCCGTGGTCCGCCAGCATCTGCATGACATGGGAGCCGAACCCGCCGATCGCGCCTTCCTCGATGGTGAGCAGGATTTCATGCTCGCGCGCGAGTTTCAGGATCATGTCGACGTCGAGCGGCTTCATGAAGCGCGCGTCGGCGATGGTGGTGGACAATCCCTGCGCGGCCAGTTCGTCCGCGGCCTTCTCGCATTCCGCCAGACGCGTGCCGAACGACAGCAATGCGATCTTGGTGCCTTCGCGAACGATCCGCCCCTTGCCGATCTCCAGAGGAATGCCGACTTCCGGCATCTCGACGCCGCGGCCTTCGCCGCGCGGATAGCGCAACGCGCTCGGACGATCATTGATCGAGACCTGGGTCGCCACCATGTGCACCAGCTCGGCCTCGTCGGAGGCCGCCATGATGACGAAATTGGGCAGGCAGCCGAGATAGGCGTTGTCGAACGAGCCGGCATGGGTCGCGCCGTCGGCGCCGACAAGGCCCGCGCGATCGATCGCAAAGCGCACCGGCAGGCTCTGGATCGCCACGTCGTGGACCACCTGGTCATAGCCGCGCTGCAGGAAGGTCGAATAGATCGCGCAGAACGGCTTGTAACCCTCGGTCGCAAGACCGGCTGCGAATGTCACCGCATGCTGCTCGGCGATGCCGACATCGAAGGTGCGATTGGGGAAGGCCTTGGCGAAAATGTCGATACCGGTACCCGACGGCATCGCCGCGGTGATGCCGATGACCTTGTCGTCCTTCTGGGCTTCCTTGACGAGGCTCGCGCCGAATACGTTCTGGTAGGCGGGCGCGTTCGGCTTGGCCTTTGCCTGCGTGCCGGTCGCCACGTCGAACTTGACCACGGCGTGATACTTGTCGGCGGAGGCCTCGGCCGGGCCGTAGCCCTTGCCCTTCTGGGTCACGACATGGACCAGGATCGGGCCGGTCTCCATGTCGCGGACGTTCTTCAGCACCGGCAGCAGGTGGTCGAGATTATGGCCGTCGATCGGGCCGACGTAATAGAAGCCGAGTTCCTCGAACAGCGTGCCGCCGCCGACCATGAAGCCGCGGGAATATTCCTCGGCGCGGTTGGCGCGATCGGCGATCACTTTTGGAAGATGCTTGCCGAGCTGTTTGGCGGCTTCGCGCAGCGAGCGGTAGGTCTTGCCTGAATACAGCCGCGACAGATAGGCCGACATCGCGCCGACCGGCGGCGCGATCGACATGTCGTTGTCGTTGAGAATGACGATCAGCCGGGAATTCATCGCGCCGGCATTGTTCATGGCCTCGTAGGCCATGCCTGCGGACATCGCGCCGTCGCCGATCACGGCGATGACGTTATTCTTGCGGCCGGAGAGGTCGCGCGCGACCGCCATGCCGAGCGCCGCCGAGATCGAGGTCGAGGAATGGGCGGCGCCGAACGGATCGTAATCGCTTTCGGTCCGCTTGGTGAAACCGGACAGTCCGCCGCCGGTGCGCAGGGTGCGAATACGGTCGCGACGCCCGGTCAGGATCTTGTGCGGATAGGCCTGATGGCCGACGTCCCAGACCAAGCGATCGCGCGGGGTGTCGAAAATGTAGTGCAGGGCCGTCGTCAATTCGACGACGCCGAGGCCGGCGCCGAAATGTCCGCCGGTGACCGAGACGGCATCGATGGTTTCCTGACGCAGCTCATCGGCGACCTGGCGGACCTGTTCCACCTTGAGCCGGCGCAAATCGTCGGGGGTGCGGATCGTGTCGAGAAGCGGCGTTTTACTAAATGCGGTCACGGCGATATTCCAATTTTGCAGGTCGGGACGGCCGCCCGACGGGAGATGGGTTGCGCAGGTTCAGCGCAGCGAAAACCCAGACACCGGATGCCACCTGAGTAGGCCGAAGCCTGATTTGAAAGCCTAGATGCGCTCCGGATCGGTCAATGTGATATGCATCACCCTCGGCGATTTCACCCTTCCCAACCATTTTTATTAGCTTTTTGAAGTGCTTACCGCCGCGAAAAACCCGCCGCGGGTCGCTTTCAGCAGCCCATAGTACGCCAAGCTTTACACTAAAGCAGAGGTTAAAGCCAACCCGCCCGGACCATAAGGCGCCTTAGGCGAGGGACGGATTTCAACCGCTACGGCGTGCCGATGGTTCCATTTCGCTCAAATCGGACGCGTTTTCGAGCCTTTTCCAGGCCCATTCGCGTGCGGCGGCGTCTCCGGTCGCGATCGCCAGCGCCGCCTCGGGACGAGCCATGCGTTCGCT
>JBGQCE010000483.1:0-3535 GCA_041495185.1 Bradyrhizobium sp. | reverse complement strand
GGAAACCTGATCGGTAGACATCAGTCCGATCACGAATTTCGCACCCATGGTTCCGATCACGCCGGTGAAGAAGGCGCCGCAGGACAGCCCGAACAGCACCACGATATTCCGCCACGGCGGCTTGAGCTGGTTCACCAGAACATCGACGCCGACATGGATGCCGGTTCGCACGCCATAGGCCGCGCCGAACTTCGCAACCCACACGAACATGTAGATGCACAATTCCTGCGCCCACGACAGGTTGATGGGAAACAGAAAATCATAAAGGAAGGGAATGCCGATGAGATAGCGGTGCATCACCGCCAGGAAAATGATGAACGTCGCGGCCGCCATCAGCGACGCGATCAGTATTTCCTCAAGCCGATCGAGGATGCGAAGAAACATAAACTCCCCCCGTGCGGATCATCCCCGAGCCAGTGCGGATGATCTTGCGCGATCCCTTCCCGCGGCTATCGTAGCCGCAGGCCCCGGACATAAAGGGGCTTCCGCACCGAAGCGCGGAAACCCCTCAACGCCGTCTTAGTTGGTCGCGCCCCTCGTCTCCTTGAGGAACTCGTCGATCAGCGGCTGGCCAACGCGGCCTGCGACATCCTTGTAAACCGGATCCAGCGCCTTGCGCATGGCGGCATCCTGTTCCGGCGTCAGCGTGACGATTTCGCTCTTGCCGGTTTTCTTGATCTCGGCGAGCGCGTCATCGTTTTCCTTCGCCGACTGGTTATTGCCGAAGGCGGTGGCTTCCTTCATCGCCTTTTCGCATTGAGTGCGAATGTCAGCGGGAAGGCCGTCCCAGAATTTCTTGTTCGTGACCACGACGTAGCCGATGTAGCCGTGATTGGTATACGTGATGTACTTCTGCACCTCATGCATCTTCTGGGTATAGATGTTCGACCAGGTGTTCTCCTGGCCATCGACCACGCCGGTCTGCAGCGCCTGATAGACTTCCGAGAACGCCATCACCTGCGGAATTGAACCGAGCGAGCGGAATTGCGCCTCCAGCACCTTGGAGGATTGAATGCGGAATTTCAGGCCCTTGTAGTCAGCCGGGCTGACGAGCTTCTTGTTGGCGCTCATTTGCTTGAAACCGTTGTCCCAATAGGCGAGACCGGTCATGCCCTTGGCATCGAGCAGCTTGAGCAGCTTGGCACCGAGCGGCCCGTCGGTGACTTTGCGGAGCGTCTTCAGGTCCGGCAGGATATAGGGCAGATCGAAGACCTCGAACTCCCTGACGCCGATCGGGCCGAACTTGGAGTTCGATGGCGCCAACATCTGCACTGCGCCCAACTGCAACGCTTCCAGCTCCTCCTTGTCCTTGTAGAGCTGCGAGTTCGGGTAGACTTCGACCTTCACCTTGCCGTCGGTATATTTTTCAGCCAATTCCTTGAATTTTTCGGCCGCCAACCCTTTTGGCGTGTTAGTCGCCACGACGTGACTGAATTTGAGGGAGATCGGCGACTGCGCCGACGCCGGCCCTGCCAGAGCCAATGCCGCGACTGACGCCGCAGCGAAAATTAATTTACGCATGTTTCCTCCTGCGTGATTTCTGCGAAGCGCGCGAGCAGCGCAGCGCCGATACCTTATTCCAGTGGCACCAATACAGAGAAGCCGGCCGAAATGCCATTGCCCGTTAGCAAGGGTCGCCGGAAAGCATTGTTGCAACGCAAAAACGCGGCGCTGAGAGGCCGCGTCTTCGCACTTGATGCTGGACCTGCGTCCCTTTGAAGCGATCAGCCCGCCACCGCCGCCGGGATGTCGCGCTGGCGCTTCATGACGATCTTGTTGAGCGCCCCGAGATAGGCCTTGGCCGAGGCCACCAGCGTATCCGGATCGGAAGCCTTTGATGTCATCGAGCGACCCTCATGGGCAAGCCGCACCGACACTTCGGCTTGCGCGTCGGTTCCTTCCGTGACCGCGTGGACCTGATACAGCTCCAGCTTGGCCTCGTGCGGCACCAGCGCCTTGATGCAGTTGAACACCGCATCGACCGGACCGTTGCCCTCGGCTTCCTCGATCTTGATTTGGCCGTCGATGTTGAGCTTCATGGTGGCGCGCTGCGGACCATGGGTGCCCGCGATCACCGTCAGCGACGCCAGCTTGATGCGATCATGCGCGTTGGCAATTTCCTGATCGACCAGCGCCTCGATATCCTCGTCGTAGATGTCCTTCTTGCGGTCGGCGAGCGCCTTCATCCGCACGAACGCGTCTTCCAGCTGGTTGGCGCCGAGCTTGTAGCCCATTTCCTCCAGCTTGTGCACGAACGCATGACGCCCGGAATGCTTGCCCAGCACCAGCGAGGATTGCTTCAGGCCGACCATTTCCGGCCGCATGATCTCATAGGTCGATGCATCCTTCAGCACGCCGTCCTGATGGATACCACTTTCATGGGCGAACGCGTTCCGGCCGACGATTGCCTTGTTGTACTGCACCGGGAAGGAAGTTGCCGCCGAGACCAGTTTCGACGCCCGCGTCAGCATGGTGGTGTCGATCTTGTTCCAGTAGGGAAACCTGTCGTTGCGCACATTGATCGCCATCACGACTTCCTCGAGCGCGGCATTGCCTGCCCGCTCGCCGATGCCGTTGACGGTGCATTCGATCTGCCGCGCGCCGCCGGCGAGCCCCGCCAGCGAATTCGCCACCGCCATGCCGAGGTCGTTATGGCAGTGCACCGAGAACACCGCCTTGTCGGAGTTCGGCACCCGTTCGATCAGGGTGCGCATGAAGTTGGTGTATTCCTCAGGGACCGTATAGCCGACGGTGTCGGGAATATTGACCGTGGTCGCGCCGGCCTTGATCACGGCCTCGACGATGCGGCATAGGAAATCCATCTCGCTGCGGGTGCCGTCTTCCGCCGACCATTCGACGTCGTCGATCTGGTTGCGGGCGCGGGTCACGTTGGCGATCGAGTTCTCGATCACCTGCTCTGGCGTCATGTTGAGCTTTACCCGCATGTGCAACGGCGAGGTGGCGATCACGGTATGGACGCGGCCGCGTTTGGCGAACTTCACAGCTTCGGCGCAGCGGTCGATGTCTTTCGGATGCGCCCGCGACAGGCCGGCGATCACGGCGTTCTTGGAACGCCGGGCGATTTCGCTGACCGCCTGGAAGTCGCCCTCTGACGTGATCGGGAAGCCCGCCTCGATGACATCGACGCCCATGTCGTCGAGCATCTCGGCGACCTCGAGCTTTTCCTCGAACGTCATGGTGGCGCCGGGGCATTGTTCGCCGTCGCGTAAGGTCGTGTCGAAAATAATGACGCGGTCCTTGCCGGACTTGTTCACGGTGGTCATTTCGAAAATTCCTTGTAAGTGGTGCGCTGCTTGGAGCGCTGAAGGGGTCTGGTGATCTCGCGCAACCCCTGAGTGCCCAGGCGCAAACCGCCCAGACGGCCCTCAGGGGCCGATAAGAAGCAGAAGCCCGCCAAGGAGCAGGGTGGGCAGGGACGCAGCCGGAATCGCTTCGGGACCGGCGGCAATGGCCGCTTTCCCATGAACTCCGTACAAACAGCTGCGAATCAGCATTGCCAGACCCTTTGGAAGCG
>JBGQCE010000482.1:0-3546 GCA_041495185.1 Bradyrhizobium sp. | reverse complement strand
CTTCCGGTCGAGCAGCCGACAAGGTACGAACTCGTCATCAACCTCAAGACCGCCAAGGCGCTCGGCCTCGAAGTTCCGCCCATACTGCTCACCCGCGCCGACGAGATGGTCGAATAGTTCTGCTGTTTGCTGCGGTGCATGAGTCCGGAAATGGCACAAAGATGGGGTAATCGGCCGGCCCAGCTTGTGGATAGCTGAAGATTTTGGGTGCTGCGCTTCAGGCTGATGGTGAAACGAGGTCCGTGGTGACGGCCTCAAGCATCAGAAGGAGAACGGTCGGCAACCGGCGGCAGATCGCCTCACACGCTAGACGGCTGAGAATAACTGATCATTAACCATATAAGCCCATGATTTAAGCCGAATTTGGGTGGGCAATCGCGCGAGAGTCGTCGCTGGATCGTCCACGCGACGGCTCTTTTTTGTTTTGCTGATCGGCGGCGAGGAAAAATCTTGCGACTGGGCTGACACGTAAGGAACGCAGGTGGCTGAAACACCGGATAAAGAAACGCAAGGAGATAAACAGCCTGAGGCGGCACAGCAGGGGGCTTCGAGCCGAGTGCCGGCGATAGTGGTGTCCTTATCCGCCTTGGCCGTCATTGGCGCGGCCACCGCCAATTCTTTGCCGAATTTCAATCACTTCTCCTTGCCGAATTTCAATGACTTCTCCTTGCCGAATTTCAATCGCTTCTCTTTGCCGAATTTCAATCGCTTCGCTGCACAGTCTCCACATGAGACGGCTTCAGCCCCGATACCAGATCCCGCCGTCAGCGCGACACTGAAGGATATTCAGTTGTCGCAGCAGCAAAACGCAGCTGTGTTGGTGTCGCTCACGCAGAGCTCCGCAACTCAACAGGCGGATTTGAAAAGAATATCCCGTCAACTCTCCTCGCTAGCGGCGCAGGCGGACGCTCTGCAGAGTGCGGTGACGCCGTTGACGACTTCCAGCATCCCACATTCAAATGCTCGCGCTCGGGTCGTCCGGACGTCGCGAAAAATAATTTCTCCACTGCCGAAACCTGTCGGCCCTGTTTCGGTCGGAGGCGCCCCGCTGAGTCCTGCGCCGGCACCGGGCTCGGGCGCAGGATAGCTTTCGGTCCCGCGCCTCAAATCTGTGAACATCGATCCAAAAGACCGGGCTAACGCAGAAGCGTAGCCTTTACATGCACGTTTTGCCGTCGGTTTCGTCGGCGCAACAATGGGTCTAGAATCGTTGCCGTTTGCTGCTGTGCATGAGTCTCTTCTTGGCACGAAACGGACATGCCGAAGTAGTCGCTGCATGTCCGCTATCGGGGTTGAACGGACATCTAACTTTCGCTGCTTGAGGTCTGCTTTTGACCCGAAGCGGACAAGTGGCGCGAATGATTTTCCTATCGGTCCAATTCTATCAGTGTCGCTGACCCATTGATCTACCTCATTGCATATAGCGAATTAGGTGATCTGTTGAAACAAAGGCAAATGATGCCTGCCTAAATAAAATATGCAGTCAATCGAGAGAACTGTCCGATTGAATCTGGACATGAAGCGCATCACGAGAGGAAATTCTTGTGGTCGAGGCTCGCGTCGAGCGAAGGCTTGCCGCCATTCTGGCGGCCGACGTTGCTGGCTATAGTCGGCTGATGGGCGTTGACGAAGAGGGAACTCTTCGTCAACTGAAAGCACACCGCAGGGAATTGGTCGATCCCAAGATCACCGAACACCGCGGCCATATCGTCAAGACCACTGGCGACGGGATGCTGGTTGAATTTGTCAGCGTCGTAGACGCCGTGCGTTGCGCCGTCGAAATTGAGCGCAACATGATCGAGCGCAATGCCGAGATGGCACCCGAGAGCCGCATACAGTTCCGCATTGGAATCAATGTTGGCGATATCATCAGCGACGACAACGATATTTTCGGCGACGGTGTCAACGTGGCGGCGCGTCTGGAGGCGCTCGCTGACCCCGGCGGCATCATGGTTTCTAGAATCGTGCATGATCAGGTGCGCGACAAGCTTGCCTTTGGTTTCGAGGACATGGGCGAGCAAATGGTCAAGAACATTGCACGCCCGGTTGGCGTCCATCGCATACAGCTGACAGATGTTGTACTGCCGACCGTTGCAAAAAGTGCTGCAGTCGACGCAAGGCCGGGATCCGCTGGCTCTGACCGGCCGTCGATTGCCGTTCTGCCATTCGCGAATATGAGCGGCGATCCGGAGCAGGAATATTTCGCCGACGGTATTGCCGAAGACATCATCACGGGGCTGTCGAAACTACACTGGTTTTTCGTTATCGCACGCAATTCGTCGTTCACCTACAAGGGAAAAGCGGTTGACGTGAAGCGCGTGGCCCGCGAACTGGGCGTGCGCTATGTGCTGGAAGGCAGCGTGCGCAAGGGAGGCAACCGTGTGCGCATCACCGCGCAACTCATCGATGCCGCGACCAGCAACCATATCTGGGCCGATCGATACGACGGCGACCTGACCGATGTTTTTGCTTTGCAGGATGAGATTACGGAAAAGGTCGTGGCTGCGATCGAGCCAAAACTTGTGGAGGCAGAGGGTATCCGCTCGCAAAATCACTTGCCGGAGGAACTTGGCGCTTGGGACATGGTGATACAGGCGAACTCCCTGTTCTGGCGTTTAACAAAGGCTGAAACTGATGCCGCAACTAATATTCTTAGGCAGGCCGTCGGGCGTTATCCCAACTATGGGCCGGCGCACAGTATTTTGGCCTTTGTCCTCCTGATTTCAGGCTATCTCGGCTGGAGCGTAATGGAACGGCAGTTGCAGGAAGCGGCACGCCTTGCCGCTCGGGCGGCCCAACTCGACGACAGCGATCCATGGGCGCACCTCGCGCTCGGATTTGTGGCGTTCGTGCGGCGGCAGACCACCGTGGCGGCGGCCGAATTCCGGCACGCTCTCGAACTCAATCCCAACTTCGCCGCCGCCCACGGCTACCTCGGTTGGACGCTCGCGTTCGACGGCCAAGCGGACGAAGCGACGCAACATCTAGAAGAAGCAATTCGCATGAGCCCGCACGACCCGCAGAACGCGATCTTTAACACGGGTCTTGCCGTCACCCATTATCTTACGGAGCGTTACGCGAAAGCGGTCGAATACAGCAACAAATCGCTGCAACAGCGTTCGGCATTCACCGCAGGTCATCGGATTCACGTGGCGAGCTTGGCGCAGAACGGGCAAATCGATGAAGCACGCGAAGCGCTCGCTCGCTTGAAGGAAATGCACCCCGATCTCTCGATTGCCTGGATCGAAAAGAACGTTCCTTACACATCGGGGCCAATGACCAAATTCGTCGAGGGCATGCGCAAGGCCGGCCTGCAATAAATTTAACAATCGCGGCTTGTCTCAATTCAAAAACGACAGGTCCAGCGAACCGCGACGTTTGAACGAATGTTCGAACCTGGCACCTCGCTGCGTTCGCGGCATTGCACCATTTAGGACGCGATTGGCACAAAGCTGACGTAACCGTCGCCTCGGTGAATGTCCGCTGTTGAGGGAAGAGCGGACATCGAGCATTCGCTGCTTGAGGTCCGCTTTTGACCTAGGCTGT
>JBGQCE010000481.1:0-3550 GCA_041495185.1 Bradyrhizobium sp. | reverse complement strand
GAGCGCCTCGATGCGGATCGTCCGATGATCCAAATAACGATCTCGGATACGGGCATCGGTATGAGCGAGGAACAGCTCGGCCGGCTATTTCAAGCCTTCAGCCAAGCCGATGCTTCGACGACCAAAAAATTCGGCGGCACCGGCCTCGGTCTCGCCATAACAAGACACTTCTGCAGGTTGCTCGGCGGCGATATCACCGTTGCGAGCCAAGTGGGCGCAGGCTCGACCTTCACCATCACTCTTCCCGATCAAGCGGCTGAACCGCGTCAATCAACGGCGCCAGTCGAGGCTGATCTGGAGTTGCCACGCATCAACTCGGTGGATGCTGCGGTCAACGTCGTCACCGTGCTGGTCGTTGATGACGATCCGGCGGCGCGCGACCTTCTGACTACCAATCTGGGACGCGAAGGCTACCGCACTGTCCAGGCCCGCAGTGGAGACGAGGCGCTGGAGCTCGCTCGTAAACTGCGTCCAGATGCGATCACGTTGGACGTTCTGATGCCCAAAAAGGATGGCTGGACGGTGCTGGGAGCGCTCAAGGCCGATCCTGAACTTTGCGATATCCCGGTCATTATGGTCACTGTGGCACCGGACCGGGGTATAGGCCTGTCGCTTGGGGCGGCCGAGGTAATGACCAAACCAGTGGATCGTGGAGAGCTTACCTCGCTGCTGCGCCAACTCCTGTCCCGCGACGGCCCGATTTTGGTCGTCGAGGACGACTTGGCGACCCGCGAAACGGTTCGCCATACGATCGAAAAGATGGGGCTAACGGTCGCCGAAGCAACAAATGGCCGTCTCGCTCTGGCCTGGCTCGCAGAAAATCCGGCGCCTGCGGTCATCCTGCTGGACCTGATGATGCCAGAGATGGACGGGTTCGAATTCCTGGATACGTTTTACAGCCGTGCCGACTGGCGCCATGTACCGGTGGTGGTTATCACCGCCAAGCAGTTGACGGCGGCGGAACGAGCCCTTCTCTCTGGTCGGGCTCGCATCGTCATCAGAAAAGGTGCTTCAATAGATAGGGATATTGCCGAGGCGATTAGGAAAGCGGTGGGTCAACGTCCGTTGCGCCGCGTGGCCAATGCGGAGACGTGAATCGTCTATAATGAGCAGTGGTGAATTGATGGCGAAAATATTGTTGGTCGAAGATAACGAGATGAACCGCGACATGCTCTCGCGTCGCCTCCTCCGCAAGGGGTTTGAGGTCGTCATCGCAGTCGATGGCGGGCAGGCCGTAACGATGGCGGAAAGTGAACACCCAGATTTAATTTTGATGGATATGAGCTTGCCGGTTATCGACGGCTGGGAAGCGACGCGCCTCGTTAAGGCGGCCAAGATGACCGCGCATATCCCCGTCATTGCGCTTACGGCACATGCCATGTCGGGAGATCGCGAGAAGGCCATAAGCGCCGGATGTGACGATTACGACACCAAACCGATTGAGATGCCGCGCCTACTCGAAAAAATCGAAGCTCTCCTCGTCCGCCCGCAAGGATAGCCAACCATGGCTCAGGACGCGCCATGACAGAGCCGAGCCAGCGCGTTGAGCGCGCACTTGCCGCCTTCGTGCGCCAAGAATTCGGGGCGCCGATTGCAACCATCACCGGCCTGACCGAAATCCTGATCGAGGACGCTCGCCGCAGCAAAGACGTCCCGCTGGCATCGGATCTTGACCGAATCCATTCGGCTGGCCTGCTGCTTCAAGACCAGCTCAGTCAGCTGGTCGGCCTTGCCACGCAGGGCTCTTTAAGAGCCACCGGCGATTTTGTCGGCGTCAAGGCCGAGCTCCGACACAATTTGCGGACGCCGCTAAACGCCATAAAAGGCTATAGCGAATTGATCATGGAGGCAGCGCGCGATACTGGTCGACAAGACCTTCTGGCCGATGTCGGAAAGCTGCTGGATGCCGCCGAACAACTGCTCGGGCAAATCGACAAGCTGGTCGGCTTGACCGATGCCGCGGGGCTCGTATCCCCTGAGACAGCTCCACTTATCGGAATGCCATCGCGTAATCTGATTGACCAGATTATGCAGTCGATTCAACCGATCACGCCCAAGCCCAGGCGCGATCAAAGCCTCTCAAGCCGCATCCTTGTAGTCGATGACACGGAAGCTAATCGGGAGCTCCTTTCGCGTAGGCTCAGCCGCGATGGCCATGCGGTCAGCATGGCAAATGACGGTTACTCGGCCCTTGAGCTGTTAAGCAAAACCGAAATCGATTTGGTTCTGCTTGATCTGATGATGCCGGATATCAATGGTTTCGACGTATTGCGCCGATTGAAGGATGATCCGGCGCTCCGGCATATCCCGGTGATCATGATTTCGGCGCTCGACGAAATCGATAGTATAGTACGTTGCATCGAGGCGGGTGCCGAAGATTACATTCCGAAACCCTTCGATCCGGTGCTGCTTGGCGCGCGTATAGACGCATCGTTGGAGAGAAAGCGTCTCCGTGATCGCGAGCATGCGTTCACCGTTGAATTGCAGGCCGAGAAGAGCAAGTCCGACGCGTTGTTGCTAAATATCTTGCCAGCGAGCGTCGTTGAACGGATGCGTCAAGGCGAGGTGGGGATTGCCGACCGCTTTCCCGAAGCTACTATTCTGTTCTCGGACCTTGTCGGCTTTACCAACCTTGCCAGTAGATCTTCGCCTGGACAAATCATCGAGATCTTGAACAATTTGTTTTCTTCATTCGACGCGTTGGCGAAACGGCTGAGCCTCGAAAAGATCAAAACCATCGGCGACGCCTATATGGTAGCTGGCGGGCTACCGGAAGAACAACCTGATCATGCCCTCGCAGTAGCCGACATGGCGCTCGGCATGATCGAGGCGGTGCGTCAGATTGGGGCGCAGTTCGGCGAAAACCTTGAGGCCCGCATCGGCATTCATTCGGGAGAGGTGGTAGCTGGTATCATCGGTCAGCATCGATTTATTTATGACGTTTGGGGCGACACCGTAAATACGGCAAGCCGCCTGGAATCGTCTGGACTACCTAATCGTATTCAAATATCGGAGGCGACCTATCAGCGGGTCAGCGACAAATTTCATTGCGAGCTGCGCGGCCCGGTGGAGGTCAAAGGCAAGGGCGCGATGCTGACGTATTTCTTGGGGGCACGACGTAATTAGACGAACGGAGAATCGCAGCACCTGGTGAAGCAGCGAATGGTTATCGCCGTAGCACCATTGGCGAATCGCCAGACGCCAAAAAAGGCCCGTGCGCAGGCGATAGCTGGCTGGGTTCACCGCTCGAGGCGATGTCCGAGATGGGTGTGCGCCGTGGAAAGGCGGCGTTTTTCCAGTGGGTGCAAGTCCCACCCGGCAACCGCTCCAGCCGGAAGCAACCGGAGCAGTCATGGAGGTAACGAAGTGGCTGAAGCCTTCGGATAGACGGTGCAAGTCCGTCGCGGGCCCGCCGCTGTAACCGGGTGACGAAATCCGCACTGATGCCACTGGCCGAAAGGCCGGGAAGGCTGCGGAGCGTAGGATGACCCCGGAAGTCAGAAGACCTGCCTGGATCAAATTTTCTTGTAGCACTTCCCCGGCGCGGGAG
>JBGQCE010000480.1:0-3552 GCA_041495185.1 Bradyrhizobium sp. | reverse complement strand
CGCAAGTTCGCGGCGTTCTGGGGCACCAATTCGATCGATCACCAGGCGCGCATCTGCCATTCGACCACCGTCGCCGGCGTCGCGAATACCTGGGGCTACGGCGCGATGACGAATTCCTACAACGACATGCGCAACTCGAAGACAATTGTCTTCATGGGATCGAATGCCGCCGAAGCACATCCGGTGTCCCTGCAGCACATTCTGAGCGGCAAGGAGATCAACCGCGCCAACGTGTTCGTGCTCGACCCGCGCTTCACCCGCACCGCGGCCCACGCCACCGAATATGTGCGGTTCCGCAGTGGCACCGACATCGCGGTGATCTGGGGCATGCTGCACCACATCTTTAATAACGGCTGGGAGGACAAGCAGTTCATCGCCCAGCGTGTTTACGGCATGGACCAGATCCGCGCCGAAGTCGCGAAATGGACGCCGGAAGAGGTCGAGCGCGTGACCGGGATTCCCGGCGAGCAGTTGAAAAAGGTCGCCGAGACCTTCGCCAAGCAGCGTCCATCGGCCTTTGTCTGGTGCATGGGCGGAACCCAGCACAGCGTCGGCACCGCCAACGTCCGGGCTTACTGCAATCTGTTGCTGGCCACCGGCAATGTCGGCACCTTTGGCGGTGGCGCCAACATCTTCCGCGGCCACTGCAACGTACAGGGCGCGACCGATATCGGTCTCGATATCGTGACGCTGCCGCTCTACTACGGTCTGGTCGAAGGCGCGTGGAAGCACTGGGCCCGCGTATGGGAGGTCGATTACGATTACTTCGTTTCTCGCTTTGACGAAGTGCCGGCGAAGGCTGGCCGTCCGGCCCGCACCCGCAAGCAGAACATGGAACTGCCGGGAATCCCGTCAACCCGCTGGTTTGATGCGACGCTCGCCAATCCCGACGATGTCGATCAGCGTGACAGCCTGAAGGCCATGGTCATCATGGGGCATGGCGGAAATACCGTGCCGCGCATGACCGAAATGGTGAAGGGCCTCGAGAAGCTCGAACTGCTCGTGGTCGCCGATCCGCATCCGACCACATTCGCTGCGGTCTCGGAGCGCAAGAACGGCACCTATCTGCTGCCGGCCTGCACCCAGTTCGAGACCTCGGGCTCGCGCACCGCTTCCAACCGTTCGCTGCAGTGGGGCGAGCAGATCGTCAAGCCGATCTTCGAGTCGAAGGACGATTACGAGATCATCTACCGGCTTTCGGCGAAGCTGGGTTTTGCCGAGCCGATGTTCAAGAACATCAAGGTGGAGAACAACCATCCCTCGGCCGAAGACCTGCTGCGGGAAATTAACCGGGGCGGATTCTCGACCGGCTATTCCGGCCAGTCGCCGGAGCGCCTCAAGGCGCACATGAAGAACCAGGACAAGTTTGACCTGGTGACCTTGCGCGCCAAGGCCGACGTGCCGGATGTCGGCGGCGACTATTACGGCCTGCCGTGGCCGTGCTGGGGCACGCCGCAGATCAAGCATCCGGGAACGCACACGCTCTACAACACCAATCTTCACGCCAAGGACGGCGGCGGCACATTCCGCGCGCGCTTCGGCGTCGTGTATGAAGAGAAGCAGGCGGACGGCTCGGTGAAGAACGTCAATCTGCTTGCCGAAGGGTCCTACAGCAAGGGCTCGGAACTGACCGACGGCTATCCCGAATTTACCTATGGTGTGCTCAAGAAGCTCGGCTGGGACAAGGACCTCACCGAAGCCGAACTTGCGACGATCAACAAGATCGGCGGCAACAATCCTGACGGCGTCGGCTGGGCCGTCGATCTGTCGGGCGGCATCATCCGCGTCACGCTGGAACATGGCGTGATGGCGTATGGCAACGGCAAGGCCCGCGCGGTGGCGTGGAATTTGCCCGATCCCGTGCCGGTGCATCGTGAGCCGATCTACACCGCGCGACCCGAACTGGTCGCCAAATATCCGACGCGGCCTGACGGACGCCAGTTCCGCATGGCCAATGTCGGCTTCGCTATCCAGAAGGCGGCGGTGGACAAGGGGCTTGCCAAGCAATTCCCGATCATCCTCACCACCGGACGTCTGGTGGAATACGAAGGTGGCGGCGAGGAAACACGGTCGAACCGCTGGCTTGCCGAGTTGCAGCAGGACATGTTCGTCGAGGTCAATACGTCGGACGCTGCCGAGCGCGGCATCAAGGACGGCGGCTGGGTCTGGGTGTTCGGTCCGGAAAACGGTTCGAAGGCAAGGGTCAAGGCGCTCGTCACTGACCGTGTCGGCAAGGGCGTGGCGTTCATGCCGTTCCACTTCGCCGGCTGGTTCCAGGGCGTCGATCAGCGTGGCAAATATCCGAAGGGCAACGATCCGATCGTGCTTGGCGAAAGCGCGAACACGATCACGACCTACGGCTACGATCCGGTCACCGGCATGCACGAGGGCAAGGTGACCCTGTGCCAGATCCAAACGGCGTGAGGGGAGAATAAATCATGGCTCGCGTCAAATTTCTTTGTGATGCCGACCGTTGCATCGAGTGCAATGCCTGCGTGACAGCCTGCAAGAACGAACATGAAGTGCCTTGGGGCATCAATCGCCGCCGCGTCGTCACTATCAATGACGGCAAGCCCGGCGAACGCTCAGTGTCGATGGCCTGCATGCATTGCACGGATGCGCCATGCGCGGCGGTCTGCCCGGTGTCGTGCTTCTATACGACCGCCGACGGAGTGGTGCTTCACTCCAAGGATCTCTGCATCGGTTGCGGTTACTGCTTCTACGCATGTCCGTTCGGCGCGCCGCAGTATCCAAAGGTCGGAAACTTCGGCTCGCGCGGCAAGATGGACAAGTGCACCTATTGCGCCGGCGGGCCGGAGGCAGACTCCACGCCGGCCGAATACGCCAAGTACGGCGCCAACCGTCTCGCCGAGGGCAAGCTGCCGATCTGCGCCGAGATGTGCTCGACCAAGTCGCTGCTCGCGGGCGATGGTGCGATCATCGCCGAAATCTACAAGGAGCGCGTGATGAAGCGCGGTTACGGTTCGGGCATGTGGGGCTGGAAAACGGCCTACAGCGATTCACCGACCGGCTGATGCCAATTTTCGTCGCCCTTCTTGCGGCGGCGTTCGCGTAACCTAAAAACCGAAAAGGCGTTGTGCAGATGCCAAGCTCACTTTCAACCCTCAGGGTCTCCATTCCCCGGGCCTTATGCGCGGCCATAGCGCTGCTGTTCGTCCTCGCCCATCCGGCGGCGGCGCAGCTTTCCTTCAAGCCCACCGCCGAAGCCGTCCAGGAAGACAAGCTCCTGAATGCGCTGAAGGGGGGCGACAAGATCACCGGCCGGATCACCATTCCGGATGCGATGGCCGCCAACCTGATTCAGCCCGCGGGCCGCGAATGGCGCGATTTTCAGCGCAGCAAGCTGCCGATCATTGGCGGCGTTGCCATCATCGGGATGTTCGCTTTGCTGATGATTTTCCTGTTGGTGCGCGGACGAATTCGCATTCATCACGGCTTCGCGGGGACGAAGATCCTGCGTTTCGCCAGCTTCGAGCGCTTCACCCACTGGCTGACGGCGAGCTGCTTTGTTGTTCTTGCGCTGTCCGGCCT
>JBGQCE010000479.1:0-3555 GCA_041495185.1 Bradyrhizobium sp. | reverse complement strand
GTCGTCGATCTTGGTTTCGAACTCATGATCCGTCAAAGCTCGTCGGTGCGGGGCGCTTGATGGTCGAGCGCCGCTGTTCCCGATCAAATCAACGTAGCGAAAGAAAATGGTAGCGCTATCTTTTGCGCGCGACTAAAGTTGAACCCGCGAAGAGCAGCGGGTTCGCAGCGGATACATTTCTGAACGTGTGAAAGCCGCTGCCGCGAGATAAGCTGCGTCACAGATGTGCAGCGCGGGGAGAAACAATGAACAAGCCGCTTACCGGCGTTACCAGGCGCAAACTCCGCTCCAGCGAGTGGTTCAACAATCCACATAATCCGGGAATGACCGCGCTCTACCTCGAGCGCTACCTCAATTACGGCCTGACCCGGCACGAACTGCAAGCCGGCAAGCCGATCATCGGCATCGCGCAGACCGGCAACGATCTGTCGCCGTGTAACCGGCATCATCTCGAACTGGCGCATCGGGTCCGGGAGGGCATCCGTGCCGCCGGCGGCATCGCGATGGAATTTCCGATGCATCCGATCCAGGAGACCGGTAAGCGTCCGACCGCGGCGCTCGATCGCAATCTCGCCTATCTCGGACTGGTCGAAATCCTGTTCGGCTATCCCTTGGACGGCGTGGTCCTGACCACGGGCTGCGACAAGACCACCCCCGCCTGCCTGATGGCGGCGGCAACCGTCAATTTGCCGGCCATCGTACTGTCCGGCGGGCCGATGCTGAACGGTTGGCATAATGGCGAGCGCTCAGGTTCCGGCACCGTGGTCTGGAAAGCGCGCGAGCGGCTGGCCGCAGGCGAGATCGACTACGAGGAGTTCATGAACATCGTGGCGTCGTCGGCGCCATCGGTCGGCCACTGCAACACCATGGGCACCGCCTCCACCATGAATTCGCTGGCGGAGGCCTTAGGGATGTCGCTGCCGGGCTGCGCCGCGATCCCCGCCCCCTATCGCGAGCGCGGCCAGATCGCCTACGAGACCGGCACGCGCATTGTCGGGATGGTCTGGGAGGATTTGAAACCGTCCGACATCCTGACACGAAAGGCCTTCGAGAACTGCATCGTCGTCAACTCGGCGATCGGCGGCTCGACCAACGCACCGATCCATATCAATGCGCTCGCCCGCCATATCGGCGTGGAATTGTCGATCGAAGACTGGCAGAAATTCGGCCATGAAATTCCGCTGCTGGTGAACATGCAGCCGGCAGGCTTCTATCTCGGCGAGGAATATCATCGCGCCGGCGGGGTGCCGGCGGTGGTGGGCGAATTGATGCGCCACAAGCGCATCCATGAAGACGCCATGACCGTCAATGGCCACACCATGGGCGACAACTGCCGCCATGCGCCCAAGCCCGATGGCGACGTGATCTGGAGTTATAACAAGCCGCTGGTAAAGGACGCGGGTTTTCTTGTGTTGCGCGGCAACCTCTTTGATTCCGCGATCATGAAGACCAGCGTGATCTCCAAGGAATTCCGCGACCGCTATCTGATCAACCCGAAGGATCCGAACGCGTTCGAAGGACGGGCCATCGTGTTCGAGGGCCCGGAGGATTATCACAAACGGATCGACGATCCCTCGCTCAATATCGACGAGCACTGCATCCTGTTCGTGCGCGGCACCGGTCCGATCGGCTATCCCGGCGGCGCGGAGGTCGTGAACATGCAGCCGCCCGCGGCGCTGATCAAACGCGGCATCCTGTCCCTGCCCTGCATCGGTGACGGCCGCCAGTCCGGCACGTCAGGCTCGCCGTCGATCCTCAACGCGACGCCGGAAGCCGCAGCCGACGGCGGCTTGGCGATCCTCAAGACCGGCGACAAGGTTCGCGTCGACCTGAATAAAGGTAGCGCGAACATTCTGATTTCGGATGCGGAACTCAAAAAGCGCCACGCCGACCTCAAGGCCAAGGGCGGCTTCCCCTATCCGGCCAACCAGACGCCGTGGCAGGAGCTCTATCGCTCGACCGTTGGCCAGCAGGCCACCGGCGCCTGCATGGAGTTCGCGACGCGCTATCATGACATCGCCGGCCGCGTCGGCGTGGCGCGGGATAATCATTAGTAATCGCCGTCATTGCGAGCGGAGCGAAGCAATCCAGTATCCCACCGCGGAAACATGGATTGCTTCGTCGCTTCGCTCCTCGCAATGACGACGACAACACCATCCAATCAAGTCGAACTCTAAGGAGAAATAAATGGGAGACCGCCTCAAGGGCAAGCGCGCGTTCGTGACCGCGGGGGCGGCGGGCATCGGCCGCGCCGCGGCTATCGCCTTTGCGGGCGAAGGCGCCACCGTCTTCGCAACCGACATCGATGAAAAGGGGCTCGCGGCTCTCGCCAAGGACGGCGTCTCGGAAGTGGCGCGGCTCGACGTGCGCGACAGCGCAGCGGTGGCCGCCATGGCCAAACGCGTAGGCCCGATCGATATCCTGCTCAATGCGGCAGGCTTCGTGCATCACGGCACCGTGCTCGATTGCTCCGACGAGGACTGGGATTTTTCGTTCGACCTCAACGTCAAGTCGATGCACCGGACGATCCGGACGTTTCTGCCCGGCATGCTGGAAGGAGGCCACGGTTCGATCGTGAACATCTCCTCCGCCGCCGGCGTGTTCAAGGCAGCGCCCAACCGTTACGTCTACGGCGCCACCAAGGCCGCAGTCGCGGCGCTGACCCGCGCGGTCGCCGCCGATTTCATCACCAGGGGCATCCGTTGTAATTGCATTTGCCCCGGCACCATCGAGACGCCCTCGATGCTGAACCGCGCCGCCGCCGCCGGGCCAGGTGGCCGCGAGATGTTCGTGAGCCGGCAGCCGATGGGACGGCTCGGCACCGCGGAAGAGATCGCTTCCCTTGCCGTATATCTTGCCAGCGACGAAAGCGCCTTCACGACCGGCGTCGCGCATATCATCGACGGCGGCTGGACGCTGTAGACGCAACCCTCATCCTGAGGAGCCGCGCCTTGCGCGGCGTCTCGAAGGATGGGCCACGGGCCTCATGGTTCGAGACGCGCAAGAGCGCTCCTCACCATGAGGAATATCAAGTGAAAGGGTTTTTCCCATGAACAAGATCGATCTGAACGGCCGCTGCGCCGTCGTCACCGGCGGCGCGCAGGGTTTTGGACGCGCCATCACCGAACGCTTTGTCGCTTCCGGCGCGAAGGTCGCGATCTGGGATCATGACCAGCCGTTCGCCGAGAAGACGGCAAAGGAAATCGGCGCCGGCGTCACCGCGTTCAAGGTCGACGTGTCGGATCTGGCCGCGGTCGAGAAGACGACAGACGCGACGCTGAAGGCGCTCGGCAAGATCGACATCCTCGTCAACAATGCCGGCATTGCCGGAATCAACAAGACGGTGTGGGAGACCGACCTCGACGAGTGGCGCAAGGTGTTGCGCATCAATCTCGACGGGCCCTTCATCTGCTGCAGGGCGATCGTGCCGTCGATGGTGAAACAGAATTACGGCCGTATCGTCAACATCGCTTCCATCGCCGGCAAGGAAGGCAACCCCAACGCCGCGCACTATTCCGCCTCGAAGGCCGGCCTGATCGCATTGACAAAATCGCT
>JBGQCE010000478.1:0-3562 GCA_041495185.1 Bradyrhizobium sp. | reverse complement strand
TGGCATAACCATCCGCGACGATCAGGAGATCACGATGGAAATGCATCGTCGCTTTTGGTTCACCCGTGGTGCCAGAAGTAAATCCCAGCAGGGCGACATCATCCCGGCCGGTTTTGACCGCATCGAACCGCACCGGCTTGTTCAGCGCCACCCGGTCGAGCTCGGCATCATGGTTTGACGTTCCGTCAAAATTCACGACCTGCTTGAGAAATTGGCTGGTCTTCGCGCACGCGACCAGTTCGTCGGCGATGCGACTGTCGGTCAGCGCGAGGCCGATCTCTGCCTTGTCGATGATCTTGGTCAATTCACCGGCACGAAGCATCGGCATGGTATTGACGACGACGGCGCCTGCTTTCGTTGCCGCAAGCCATGCAGCGACCAGGGCCGGATTGTTGCCCGAGCGTATCAGAACGCGGTTGCCGGGCTTTACGCCGTAATTCTCCACCAATGCATGCGCAAGGCGGTTCGACCAGTCCGCCAGCTCCTTGTAGGTGCGCTGGCGACCGTTGCCGATGAGCGCGATACGATCGCCGAGCCCCTTCTCGACGATCCGGTCGGTCAGCTCGACCGCGGCGTTGAGATATTCGGGATACTGAAACTCCGGTCGGTCGAGAAGCAATTCCGGCCATTGGTGGAACGGCGGAAGATTTCGTCGCGTAAAATCATCAATATGACCCGATGGGCCAAGGCTTTGAATTTCAACGCTGGGAATTCCACCCGACATTTCCATCGCCCCTCGTTTTCGGGATGAAAGGCTTTAAGACCAATATCCAGGCCGTCCGGCAGTGCTTCTAAATATCATTTTAGGCTTAAAACATATTCGCGCAAGTGCCGAATTTGAGCTGTCCAAGGATTTCTGGAATCCGGCAGGCGGATGGGTTCAGCGCGGCGCCAGGTCCCTCAGGCACAGCACCATCGGCGACTGCAAATCGGCCAGCCAGCCTACAAGTTTCTTTTTTGCGCGGATTTCTGCGCCGAGCCTTTGGTCTTCGCCAATAGACGCATCAACTCGCGGACATCCTTCGGCGTCAAATCCGAAAATATGTCGGCGATCCAGGTTTCGTGCTCCGCCGCCATCTTGCGAAATTCGGCGCGGCCGGTCTTCGTCAGCCGAATGACCTGGACGCGCCGGTCGGTGTCCGACGTGCGCCTGTCGAGATGGCCTGACACCACAAGACGCTCGACCAGTCCGGTAACGTTGCCGTTGGAGACCATCATCCGCTTCGAAACATCCGACAGCGTCATGCCGTCCGGGACCTTGTCGAGCTGGGCCATCAGATCGAAGCGCGGCAGCGTGACATCGAAACGCTCACGCAAACGGCTGCGCACCTCGCCCTCGATCAGGGTGGTACAGGTCAGCAGGCGGAGCCAAAGTCGGAGCTCGTTGCCATGATCCTCGGGGAGTTCGACGGCTTTGGTCTCGGAATCAAGGATCATGATGCCATCATACCTGCTTAGCAGCCCTCACGGCAGAACCGACGCCGATGATGGCAAATTTCGCGCCTGCCGGGTTTCGACCTGTTGTTTTGACCTTCAAATAATTCAGGGATTGCCGCAAGTCAAAATGCCGGCGGCGCCCTGTGCTGTCTTTACGAATTTCTTTAGGTTTCAAATAATTGGCGCGCGGCTTGCATGTCTCTTCTAGGGTGCAACTTTGTGACGCCTTGGGTTGGCCGCTGCTTTGCTTGCGGCAATAGCTATCATCAGAATAAGCTAAGTCTCGAAGGCCCGGATGTGGCGTCGATTTCGGCTGCGTTGCGGCCGATCAGGGGAGAAGTCATGAAACAGCAGTTGAAGTCGGCCGGACTGGCGATTCTTTTGAGTGTCGCGGTCAATCCCGCCCACGCGCAGGAGAAGCTCAAGATCGGCGTGATCGTGACGTTATCAGGCCCGGCGGCGGCGCTCGGCCAGCAGGTCCGCGACGGCTTCACGCTCGCGGTCAAGGATCTCGGCGGCAAGATGGCTGGGCGCGATGTCGAGGTGGTGGCGGTCGACGATGAACTCAAGCCGGATGGCGCCGTCACGAAGGTCAAGGGCCTGCTCGAACGCGACAAGGTCGACTTCGTTGTGGGACCGATCTTCTCGAACATCCTGCAGGCGATCCACAAGCCGGTGACGGACACCAGGACTTTCCTGATCAGCCCGAACGCCGGCCCCTCCAGCTACGCCGGCAAGAACTGCAGCCCGTTTTTCTACGTGACCTCCTACCAGAACGACCAGGTGTTCGAGATCCTCGGCAAGGTCGCGCAGGATCGCGGCTACAAACGCGTCTATGTCATGGTGCCAAATTATCAAGCCGGCAAGGATTCCGTCGCCGGGTTCAAGCTCGACTACAAGGGAGAAATTGTCGAGGAGTCCTACGTGCCGCTCGGCACCCTTGATTTCCAGGTTGAATTTTCCAAGATTGCGTCACTGAAGCCCGACGCCGTGTTCACCTTCATGCCGGGCGGCATGGGCGTCAGCCTGGTGAAGCAGTACAAGCAGGCCGGCCTTGCCGATCAAATTCCGGTTCTTTCGGCGTTCACGGTCGATGAATCGACGCTGCCGGCGCAGCAGGATGCCGCGGTCGGCATGTTCGGCGGCTCGAACTGGGCGCCCAATCTCGACAATCCGCAGAACAAGAAATTCGTCAGCTCCTATGAAGCCGCCTACAACAGCGTGCCCGGCACCTATGCCTTCCAGGCCTATGATGCGGCCATGCTGATCGACAGCGCCGTCAAGGCGGTGAAGGGCGACCTCTCCAACAAGGAAGCCGTGGCGGCGGCGTTGAAGAAAGCCGACTTCACCTCGCTGCGCGGCGATTTCAAGTTCAACACCAACGGCTACCCGATCCAGCATTTCTACCTGACCAAGGTCGCCAAACGCCCCGACGGCAAATTCCAGACCGAGATCGCCCAGACGGTATTCGAGAATTACGGCGACCGTTACGCCAAGGATTGCACGCCGGGCAACTAAAGCGTTTTCAAGCAATGTGGATACCGGTTCGCGCCGGGAAAACGCGTCCAAATAACGATTGGAAGGAAACAAGGCGATGAAGAGCGAGATCACCGGCATCACCCGGGCGAACGAGGGTATGCAGGGAATTTCCTGGAATATCCTCGGCCAGACCTACGTGCCGAAAAACTGCACCGACCATTGCTTCTCCTGGCATGCGACGCTGCCGCCCGGCACCTTTGTGCCGCCGCATATCCATCCGGATCAGGACGAATATCTGTACATGCTGGAGGGGAAACTCGACTTCATGCTGGGTGGGGCGGATGCCCAGGCGACGCCGGGCGATCTGATACGCCTCGGGATGGGCGTTCCCCACGGTATCTTCAATAAATCCGACCAGACCGCGAAGGTGCTGTTCTGGGTCTCGCCGAGCCAGAAACTATACGACCTGTTCTGGGGCCTTCACAACATGAAGGAGCAGAGGCCCGAGGACGTCGTGGCGATGGCCGCGGAGTACAACATCCACTTCCTGCCGCCACCGCCCGGAGCGTAAGCGAATCCTTCGTAGCCCGGATGAAGCGCAGCGAAATCCGGGGCCTTCACTCGTTGACATCACGATCCCGGATTG
>JBGQCE010000477.1:0-3563 GCA_041495185.1 Bradyrhizobium sp. | reverse complement strand
CTGAAATACCAGGACCGCACCGATCTGGCCCCCGCCATGGGCCGCTGGATGGCGCGGGCAGGCCGCGAGTTGCTCGACGGGGCGGACGCGCTGATTCCCGTCCCGCTGCACTGGCGGCGGGGCTGGAGCCGCCGCTACAACCAGTCCGGCGCGCTGGCGCGTGTCATCGAGCGGCAAAGCGGCGTGAAGGTGGTATCGGAAGCGCTTCGGCGCGTTCGGCCGACCCAGCAGCAGATCGGCCTGTCCCGATCGCAGCGGGCGAGCAACGTACAGGGCGCGTTCAAGGTCGCGGCCGACCGGCAGTCCGACATTCAGGGCCGCCGTGTGATCCTGGTCGACGATGTCCTGACCTCCGGCGCCACGGCCGACGCCTGCGCGCGGGCGCTATTGCGCGCCAGGGCGGCTCAAGTCGACGTGCTGGTGTTCGCGCGGGTTGTGGACACCCACAAAGCTCCCATATAATCGGGAATTCTCAGCCAACAGAGCACTAGATGACCGCTGCCATCGAAATATACACCCGTCCGGGCTGCGGCTATTGCGGCGCCGCCAAGTCGCTGCTGACGCGCAAAAAAGCCGCGTTCACCGAGTACGATGTCGCCGTTGATCCTGAATGTCGCCAGCAAATGTGGGATCGCGCCGGCGCAGGCTCGACCTTTCCCCAGATTTTCATAGGCGAAACCCATGTCGGCGGCTGCGACGAACTTTACGCGCTCGATCGTGAAGGCAAGCTCGATTCGTTGCTGGCGGGCGAAGAGGCCAATTCATGAGCGCTGACCTTACCTTCACCGCCGCCATGGTGCAGATGCGCACCGGGCTGTTGCCCGAGCCAAGTCTCGAACAGGCCACCAGACTGATTCGCGAAGCTGCCGCGCAAGGCGCCGATTACGTGCTTACCCCCGAGGTGAGCAACATGATGCAGCTTAACCGCAAGGCGCTGTTCGAACACCTCGCCACTGAGGAGGACGATCTCTCGTTCAAGGCCTATCGCGCGCTCGCGCGTGAGCTGAAGATCCACCTCCATGTCGGCTCGCTGGCGCTGCGCGCTTCGCCCGAGAAGGCCGTCAACCGCTCGTTCCTGATCGGACCTGATGGCGTCGTGCTCGCAAGCTACGACAAGATCCACATGTTCGATATCGACCTGCCGGGCGGCGAGAGCTATCGCGAATCCGCTAATTATCAGCCGGGCGAAACCGCCGTGATCTCCGACCTGCCGTGGGGCCGCATCGGGTTGACGATCTGCTACGACGTGCGTTTTCCGGCGCTGTATCGCGCACTCGCCGAAAGCGGCGCGGCGTTCCTCACCGTGCCCTCGGCCTTCACCAGAAAGACCGGCGAAGCGCATTGGCACACGCTGCTCCGCGCCCGCGCCATCGAGAATGGCTGCTTCGTGTTCGCAGCAGCGCAGGCCGGGATGCACGAGAACAAACGCGAGACCTATGGCCATTCGCTGATCATCGATCCCTGGGGTGTCGTGCTCGCCGAAGGCGGCGTCGAGCCCGGCGTGTTCATGGCGAAGATCGACCCGGCCAAGGTCGAGACCGCGCGCAAGACCGTGCCGTCGCTGCAGCATGGCCGGCGCTTCAGCGTCGTCGATCCCAAGGCCGGCCCTGACCACCTGCACCTGGTGCGGGGATCGGCATGATCCGGTACACGCTACGCTGCGATCGCGGCCACGCATTCGAAAGCTGGTTTCAAAGCTCCGCGGCCTACGAAAGCCAGGAAAAGCGCAAGCTGGTGAACTGTCCGGCTTGCGGTTCGGTCAAGGTCGAGAGGGCCATCATGGCCCCGCAGATCGTGAGCAAGAAGGGCCGGGAAAACCCGGCGCCCGCCCCTGCTGCTGCCACCGACGTCACGGCGCCCTCTTCCACACCGCTGATGATGGCGCAGGAGCGCGAGTTGCGCGCCAAACTCAAGGAGTTGCGCGATCACATCGTGAAGAACGCCGACAATGTCGGCGAGCGCTTTCCCAATGAAGCCCGGAAAATGCATTACGGCGATATCGAACATCGCCCGATCTACGGCGAGGCTTCGCCGGACGAGGCGCGCGCCCTGATCGACGAGGGCGTCGAGGTGTCGCCGCTGCCGGTGCTGCCCGACGACCGGAACTGAGCGCTTTAGCAGAAGCAATTTCTCCGTCATGGCCGGGCAAGAGCGCGAAGCGCGTCTTCGCCCTAGACGTCCCGGCCATCCACGTCTTGCTTGCCCAAGACTCAAGAGAAGACGTGGATGCCCGGCACAAGGCCGGGCATGACGACGTTGATCGCGGCGTTTCTGACTACACCGCGACCAGTAGCGCGACGCCGACCACGATTAGCGCGATGCCGGAAAGTTCCCGACCCGATAGCGGCTGCTTGAACGAGTAATACGCAACACCTTGTGCGAACAGCACCTCGACCAGCGCCAGCGTCCTCACGTTGGCGGCGGCGGTGAGCGCAAACGCCAGGAACCAGAATTGCGAGGCGAACGCGCCCATGAAGCCCGCGAAAACAGAGGGCTTCCACAAGCCGAAGATCTTCTCGAGCACGTCAGGCGCGCGCGCCAACAGAAAAATGGTCAGCACCAGGGTCTGCACGAACAGCCCGAACACCAGCGTGTAGGACGCCGCCGTCACGAAGGAAACGCCGGGCACCACAATAACCGCGCCGCGAAAGCCCACTGCCGACAGCGCAAACGCCGCGGCGGCGGCAAGGCCCAGCAGCGTCGGCTTCAGATCGGCAAAACCCTTCTCGGCCCCCGGCCGTAGTGCAGCAATAACGACACCGGCTGTCGCAATCAGGATCGCGATCACCTTCAACACGGTCAGGTGATCGCCGAGAAAGACAAAACCGAAGATCGCGGTCTGGATTGCCTCGGTTTTCAGATAGGCCGTCGTCACCACGAACGAGCGGTCGTTCATGGCAAGCAGCATCAAGCCGGTGCCGGCGATCTGGCTGAGCGCGCCCAGCAATAGCCACGGCCAGAACCCCGCGGTCGGCCACGGAATATGATCTCCGGTCGCAGCCAGCACGATCGCGAAGAACACAATCGAGAACGGAAAGCCGAACAGGAATCGGATATTGGTCGCGCCCCAGGTACCGAGCGGTCCGGTCAATTGCCGCTGCATCGCATTGCGCGCGACCTGGCCCAGCGCCGCGGTAATGGTGAAGGGAATCCAGAGCGTGGCGATGCTGAACATGTGCGAGAGGTTCGGCTGGCGGGCTGGGAATTGCAGCCACCGTGCCGGGCCCAGCCGATGCGGTCAACTCAAACCGCGTCATGACAGCCCTGCCGCAGGCGGGGAGAGGTTAAGCGTCAATGCGCCTCGTCCCAATTATTCGCGGCCCGCGCATCGACATGCAGCGGCACCGATAGCAGCACGGCCGGGAACGGCGCGTCCTGCATGGTGTGCTGCACCACCGGCAGGGTCGCTGCCACTTCGTCGTCAGGCACCTCGAAGATCAACTCGTCGTGGACCTGCAAAAGCATCTGCGCCGAGAGTTTCTTCTCGGCCAAGGCATCTTCCATCCGGACCATGGCGCGGCGGATGATGTCGGCGGCGGTGCCCTGCAATCGCGCATTGATCG
>JBGQCE010000476.1:0-3565 GCA_041495185.1 Bradyrhizobium sp. | reverse complement strand
TTCGCCGTCATTGCGAGCCAACGGGTCGGCGCAAAGCGCCGCCCGATGACAGGCTCCGCGAAGCAATCCATCTTTCATGCGTAAAGACAACTGGATTGCTTCGTCGCTAACGCTCCTCGCAATGACGAACGATAAATCTAGCCCTGCGGGCCGTAATAGGTGCAGCTTTCGTTGCAGCTGTCGCGGTGAATGCTCACCCGCGCGATCCGGCCGGCATGCTGAACCCGCTCCCAGACGAAGCGCGAAAGATTCTCCAGCGTCGGCGCCCCAAGCGCTTCCACCTTGTTGAGCAGCTTGTGGTCGAGCATCTTCTGCACCTCCGCCATGCTCCGTTCGAGAAGGCCGAGGTCGAGCACCATCCCCGTTGCGGGATCCGGCGTGCCGCGCACGGTGACCTCGGCGCGGAACGAGTGGCCATGGATTTCCTGGCTTGCCGCGCCCAGCGTCGTTCCCGGCAGCGCGTGGGCTGCCTCGAACCGGAACGATTTTGTCAGTTCCCACATCCTAAATGTCCAACCTTTATCTGATACCAAGAGTCTTGTGCGTCTGCAGGCTGAGCCGCCATTGCGGATGGCGCAGGCAGTAGTCGACCGCGCGCGCGGTGTTTTCGATCACTTCAGGTCCATCCATCGGCTGCAGCGAGAAGCGCTCGAAATCGAGATCGACAAAGGCCTCGGGCGCGGCATCGGCCTGCGGGTAAACCAGCTTGAGTTCATGGCCGCGCCGTATCACGAGGTCCGCGCCGGCCTTCGGGCTGACGCAAATCCAGTCCATGCCGGCGGGCGGATCGATCGTGCCATTGGTTTCGACGCCGATCGAGAAGCCGCGCGCGTGCAGCGCGTCGACCAGCGCCGCATCCACCTGCAGCAACGGCTCGCCGCCGGTCAATACCACGTAACGGTTCTCAGTCGCCCCGACCCATTGTCCGGCGATGGTATCGGCAAGTTCCTCCGCCGAGGCATAGCGGCCGCCGAGCGTTCCGTCGGTTCCGACAAAATCGGTGTCGCAAAACCGGCACGTCGCGGTCGCGCGGTCCTGCTCGCGGCCGCTCCAGAGATTGCAGCCCGAGAACCGGCAAAACACCGCCGCGCGTCCGGCATGCGCGCCTTCGCCCTGCAAGGTCAGAAAGATTTCCTTGATCGCGTAACTCAACCTGACCTCTCCCTTAAATTCCGGAACCGGTTTGCCGCAGCGCTTCGCCCAATGCCATCGCCGCCGCGACAGCGACATTGAGCGAGCGCAAGCCGGGCTTGACCGGAATCACCAGCCGCGCGTCGGCGGCGGCTACAACCTCGTCGGGAACCCCTGCGGATTCGCGTCCGAACAGCAGGATATCGGCCGCGTCATAGCGATACTCAAGATAGGAGCTGACACCTTTGGTCGTGAGCAGGATCAGCCGGTAACCCCCGTCGTTACGCCATTGCTCGAATTTTGGCCATGAGTCGTGACGCATGATGGTTACCTGGTCGAGGTAATCCATGCCGGCCCGGCGGAAATGCCGGTCGGATACCGGAAAACCGGCGGGTTCGATGATATGGGCGGCCACATCGAGGCACGCACAGAGACGAAGGATCGTCCCGGTGTTCTGGGGGATGTCGGGTTGGAAAAGCGCAATCTGCATTCTGTGACGGCCCTTCGGGTCCCCCATGAAATGTCTGGATAAATCATCGCTCGCGGCGGAATTAGTGCATTGCACGCTGGCCAGCCGATAGCGGGCTTGCGCTCTTCCGGCAAGGGTGCCAATAGAACGATTCTGGACTGCTTGTTCCGCCCGATTGGCTGGAAAAAGTGGTCTTTCTGCCGCCGCGGGGGTCGCGGGCGCCGGCAGCCTCCCTTGGCTATCGTGTGTGCGTTGCCTGGGGCGGTTCCACCGGCTGCAGCTGAGAAAGGGTTTGGAATCGTGACGACAGCGTCTTCGGCGGATCATCCAACACGCCGTGATTTCCTCTTTGTTGCAACGGGCGCCGCCGCTGCGGTCGGCGGAGTGGCCACACTCTGGCCGTTTATTTCCCAAATGAATCCGGATGCCTCGACGATTGCGGCCGGCGCGCCGATCGAGGTCGATCTGGCGCCGATTGCCGAAGGGCAGGACATCAAGGTGTTCTGGCGCGGCAAGCCGATCTATATCAGCCATCGTTCCAAGAAGCAGATCGAGGAGGCCCGCAGTGTGGCGGTCTCGAGCCTGCCCGATCCGCAGAGTGATCAGGCCCGGGTCAAGGAAGGCCACGACCAGTGGCTGGTCGTGATCGGCATCTGCACCCATCTCGGCTGTATCCCGATCGCCCATGAAGGCAATTACGACGGTTTCTTCTGCCCCTGCCACGGCTCGCAATACGACTCCTCAGGTCGCATTCGCCAGGGACCCGCACCTGCCAACCTTACGGTGCCGCCCTATCAATTCGTTTCCGACAGCAAAATCCAGATTGGCTGAGCCTCGGATCTGATGTCCGAGACTTGAACCCGTCGCGTCGTCTTACTTCCTTCCTCAGGATCGCATCATGAGCGGACCATCCGACTACCAGCCGACCAATCCAGCCTTGAAGTGGATTGAACGGCGTCTGCCGATTATGGGTCTTATGCACTCCTCGTTCGTGGCCTATCCGACGCCGCGCAACCTGAACTACTGGTGGACCTTCGGCGCCATCCTTTCGATCATGCTCGGATTGCAGATCGTCACCGGCGTGATCCTGGCGATGCACTACACGCCGCATGCCGACATGGCCTTCAGGTCGGTCGAAAGCATTGTCCGCGACGTGAACTACGGCTGGCTGTTGCGCAACATGCACGCCAGCGGCGCGTCGATGTTCTTCCTCGCCGTCTACATCCACATGTTCCGCGGCCTGTATTACGGGTCGTACAAGGAGCCGCGCGAGATCCTGTGGATTCTCGGCGTCATCATCTACCTCTTGATGATGGCGACCGGCTTCATGGGCTACGTGCTGCCGTGGGGCCAGATGAGCTTCTGGGGCGCCACCGTCATCACCAACCTGTTTTCCGCCGTTCCCTATTTCGGCGAGAGCATCGTGACCCTACTGTGGGGCGGCTATTCCGTCGGCAATCCGACATTGAACCGCTTCTACTCGCTGCACTATCTGCTGCCGTTCGTGATCGCCGGCGTCGTGGTGCTGCACGTCTGGGCGCTGCATGTCGCGGGCCAGAACAATCCGGCCGGCGTCGAGCCCAAGACGGAAAAGGACACCGTGGCGTTCACGCCCTACGCGACCATCAAGGATATGTTCGGCGTTTCCTGCTTCATGCTGCTCTTCGCCTGGTTCATCTTCTACATGCCGAACTATCTCGGCGAGGCCGACAACTACATCCCCGCCAATCCCGGCGTGACGCCCGCGCATATCGTGCCGGAGTGGTACTACCTGCCGTTCTACGCGATCCTGCGCTCGATCCCGAACAAGCTCGCCGGCGTCACCGCGATGTTCGCGGCGATCTTCGTGCTGGTCTTCCTGCCGTGGCTCGATACCGCCAAGACCAAGTCCTCCAGGTACCGTCCGTTGGCGAAACAGTTCTTCTGGATCTTCGTCATCGTCTGCCTGCTGCTGGGCTATCTCGG
>JBGQCE010000475.1:0-3566 GCA_041495185.1 Bradyrhizobium sp. | reverse complement strand
CGCCAGCGCTGCGGGATCGGCAGCGGAAACAGAAAGCGCATCAAATCGAGGATGTTCTTGGTGTCGTAGCCGAAGCCGATCCGGTTGATGGCGTAACGGCACACCGTGGTGCGGTCTTCGAACGACAGGCCGACCGGTCGGCACAGCCGTGTATGGTAGGGAAAATATTTCGACAACGGCGCCGAAGTCACGCCTTCGCCGATATTGGCCTCGATCAGGACATGCGGCTCGCCGTTGGGCTCTTCCGCGCCGTCGATCGGGCCGACGTAAAGCGCGGCATGCGACCAAGTGGACTGCGTGAGATATTTGATGATGCCGGAAACCCGGTTGTTGCCCTCGACCAGCAGGACGTCGCCCTGCTCGATAATCCCGCGCAAATGTTCCGGATCGCTCGGTGTGAACGGCTCATAACCCGGCACCTCCTTCTGAAGGTAGCTCGCGATCAGTTTGCCGACGGTATCGAGCACGGCGCCCATAAGGTCTTCCCCCCAACGGCCTTTCCGGCCGCTTTTTCTCTCTCCTTAGCATGGTCGAAAGCCGTTGCAATTTAGTTCATGGCTTGGGCGGATCAATCATGATTGATTCACCATGACGGTTGCTGCCCTCGCCCGAATACGGCAAGTTCACTGGCTGTTCTCATATTTCTAAAAGCCCCGGAAACCATGACATGACAATGACGCGCCGAGATTTCCTGTCGGCGTCGGCAGGCCTGGCGGCGGCCCCGGTGCTTGGCGCCGGCGCATGGGGAGCGCCCTTGCCGCGCGAGGCTGACATTGTCGTTATCGGCGCGGGTGCCGCCGGCATCGCCGCGGCGCGGCGCATCATGGTGGCGAACCGCAGGGTGATCGTGCTGGAAGCGACGGGCCAGGTCGGCGGCCGCTGCCTCACGGACATCTCGACATTCGACGTGCCGTTCGATCGCGGCGCGCGCTGGATGCACAATCCCGACACCAACCCCATGATCGGGCTCGCCCGCAATGCGGGGTTCGACGTCTCCGCGGCGCGGCCAGGCCAGAAGATCCGCATCGGCCGCCGCAACGCGCGGGCTGGGGAAACCGAGGAATTTCTGGCAGCGCTGGTGCGCGCCAACCGCGCCATCGACGACGCCTCGCGCGGCAAGGCGGATGTGGCTTGCGCCTCCGTGCTGCCGAAGGATATCGGCGACTGGGCCGGGACGGCGGAATTCGTGCTCGGCGCCAATGCCACGGGTAAGGATCTGAAAGATATCTCCGCGGTCGACAAGGCCCGCGCGCAGGAACGCAATGCCGGGATCGCCTGCCGCCAGGGCCTGGGCACCTTGATCGCGAAGCTCAGTGAGCAGGTTCCGCTTTCGCTGTTGACGCCCGCAAGCCGCATTGCCTGGAGCGGCCGCGACGTCACGGTGGAGACATCGGCGGGAAAGATCGCCGCGCGCGCCGCCGTCATCACGGTGTCGAGCAATGTGCTGACCGCGGGCAATATCAAGTTCACGCCTGAAATCCCCAAGCGCCAGCTCGATGCCGCGGCAAGATTAAGCCTCGGCAGCTTCGATCGCATCGGCCTGCAGCTGCCGGGCAATCCGTTAGGGCTCGGCCGCGATGACATCATCATCGAGCAGAGCAACTCGACGCGGACGGCGCTTCTGTTCGCCAACACGGGAGGATCGTCGCTGTGCGCGATCGACGTCGCTGGCTCCTTCGGCCGCGATCTCTCCGCCCAGGGCGAGGCAGCGATGGCGGCGTTCGCGGTGGAATGGCTGACCAAACTGTTCGGCAGCGAGGTGGCTGCCGCGGTCAAGAAGTCGAGCGCGACCCGCTGGAATTCAGCGCCGTTCGCGCTCGGCGCGATGTCATCGGCCATGCCGGGCGGCCAGCCGTCGCGGAAAATCCTCAACGAGCCGATCGGCTGCATGTTCCTCGCCGGCGAAGCGACCCATGAAACCTTGTGGGGCACGGTCGACGGCGCATGGGAAAGCGGCGAGCGCGCGGCGGAAGCGGCGCTGCGAAGGATCGGCGCGCTCAGGGATACCGAACCCGTGGCGGGGCCGGCGCGGGCGCCGAAGCAGCAACGCCGGGCCGCGCCTGCCAGGCCAATCAATTGACGGCGTCGCCGCGACCGAAAGCGCTGATCTCATGGTCGAGCGGCAAGGACAGCGCGTTCGCGCTCCATGAAGTCAGGCGCGCGGGTGAATTCGATGTTGTCGGCGCATTGACGACGGTGACCGAGACGTTCGGCCGGGTATCGATCCACGGCGTGCGGCAGGAGATTTTACTGGCGCAGTGTGAGGCCGCGGGATTGCCGCCGCGTATCGTGCCGATCCCTTATCCCTGCCCGAACGAGATTTACGAAGCGCGCATGGGGGAAGCCGTCGCGCGCGCCACGCAAGAGGGCATCACCCACATCATCTTCGGCGATCTGTTTCTGGCAGATATCAGGGCCTACCGCGAACAGAAGCTCACCGGCACCGGCATCACCCCGCTGTTTCCGCTGTGGCAGCGGCCGACCTTGCCGCTGGCGCATGCGATGATCGCAAGCGGGATCGAAGCGTATCTCGCGACCGTCGATATGAAAAAACTGCCGGCGGAATTCGCGGGGCGCAAATTCGATTCTCACCTGCTGGCCGATTTGCCTGACGGTGTCGACCCCTGTGGCGAGAACGGCGAGTTTCACACCTGCGTGGTGGCGGGACCGGGTTTTTCGCGGCGGATTCCCGTGACATCAGGCGAGCGCGTCGAACGCGATGGTTATGCCTATTGCGATCTACGGCTCGTCATTCCGGGGCGCGAGTGAAACGAGCGAACCTCAGATGTGCAATTGCACATCGGGGAATCTAGAGATTATCAGCTCGAGATTCCAGGTTCGCGCCAATGCGCGCCCCGGAATGACGGAGGTTCATTCAGCGCAGCACGCCATCAAGCGCTGGCAGGCCGATGATCACGGCAGCCGCGATCAGGACATAGCAGATGATGCGAAAAAGCGCCTCGCTGGCACGGCCGAACAGGGAAGCGCCGAGTAAGACGCCGATGGCATAGACCGGGCCGATCAGAAACGAAAATCGGATCGCGTCCGCAGTGATGAGCCCGGCCAAGGCATAGCTCACTACGGAAAAGAAATCCGAAGCGCCGAAAAACAACAGGATGTTGGCGCGCGCAATCACCGATGCGATCGGGCGGCCGAGCCAATAGCCGACGATGGGCGGCCCGCCGGTCTGCGCCAGCCCGCTGCAAAAGCCGGATAATCCGCCGATGCCGATGGAAAGCGCCGGAAAGTCTTTTCCCCGATAGCGCCAGCCCGACAGCAGCAGCATCAGCAAGCTGCACACGAAGGCGGAGATGATCCAGCGCGTGGTCACGGGATCGAGCCGGCTGAGGAAGTAAGTGCCGATGGGTACGCCGATCAGGGCGCCGAATACCATGACAGCGGTTGCCTTGCGGTCCGCATGCTTCCATGCATTCGGAACCAGCGGCGCGGCCGCGACGAAATCGATGATCAGCAGGAGTGCGGCGACAAGCCGCGGCGCCGCCATGCTGCTTGCTAGCGGCATGAAAATCAATGCGGAGCCGAAACCGGAAAATCCGCGCGCCGTT
>JBGQCE010000474.1:0-3582 GCA_041495185.1 Bradyrhizobium sp. | reverse complement strand
CGAGGCTCATGAGCAGATCAAGCACCTCGTCGACTTCCGAGCTGGAAAGGCCGGCCATGGCCTCGTCGGAAATCAGGAGTTTTGGGCGCGTCGCCATCGCGCGGGCGAGTTCCATCTTGCGCAATTCCACTTGGCTAAGCTTCGTGGCCGACACGTCGGCCTTCGACGCGAGACCCATCCGCGTCAGGATTGACATCATGGTGTCGCGTCGTTGCGCAGCCGAGACGAGTTCGTCCGTTACCGCCGCGAAGTCGAGCGCGACCATGAGGTTTTCGGCAACCGTCATGCTTTTGAACGGCCGCGGGATCTGGAAGCTGCGCGCAATGCCGCGGCGCGTGCGCATATGCGGCTGCAACCGCGTGATGTCCTCGTCACGGAACACCACGGTGCCGGCCTCGGTACGGAACGCGCCAGAAATGCAGTTGATCAGCGTGGTCTTTCCCGAGCCGTTCGGGCCGATGAGGCCGAAGCGCTCTCCCGGACGAATGTCGACACTGACATTGTCGAGCGCGGTGAAGCCGCCGAAACGTTTGGTAAGCGCGGCGATCCGCAGCAAGGGTGCCTGGGTTTCGGGGGGCATCATCCTTCGCCCTCGTTGCGATTGCGGCGAACCCTTCGGATCAGGCCAATGATGCCCTCCGGCGCGGCCACCACGAACAACACCAGCATCACGCCGAGTACCAACACGTTCACTTCCGACGAGATGGTAACGGTCAGCAATTGTTGCGTCGTGCCCAACAGGATCGCGCCGACGACCGGGCCCGCCCAATGCGCGGTTCCGCCGATCAGTGACATGGCGAGCGCCGAGACGGAGTAATTGAGATTGAACGCGGACGACGGGTCCGCGTATTGCAGGTACATGGCAGCGGGTGCGCCGGCCGCGCACATCAGCGCGCCGGAGATGACGCACGCCAGCAGCTTCAGCCGCAAGGTCGGCACGCCGGTGCATTCTGCGGCAAGCTCATCGTCCTTGAGCGCCTGCAGACCGTGGCCAATCCATGAGCCTTGAATGTAGCGCGCCATCGCAACCGCCAGCACCACGAGCAGGGCCTGAACGAAAAACAGCATCTGCACGTAGCTGTTGAATGGGGCCATCACCGGCGGGCGCTGCAGCTGAATGCCGGACGCGCCGCCGACGAAACGCCAATTCGTCACCGACGTCTCGATGATGATCGTCAGCGCAATCGTCGCGATCGAGAAGTAGATGCCCTGCATGCGCAAAGTCAGCAGGCCCAGGGCGAAGCCGAGGAATGCGCCGATGGCTGCGGCGGCCGCGATCTGCACGGCAAGCGGCGCGCCAAACGCCTTGAACAGGAACACGGCCGTGTAAACGCCAACACCGAAAAAAGCGCTGGTGCCGAAATTCACGTAACCGGCATAGCCGCCGAGAATGCTCCAGGCCACCGCGAGTACGATGAACTGCAGGATCACGTAGCAGGCAAAGAAGGGATATTCGTTGCCGATGACCTGTGTCATCAGCAGGGCGGCGACGAGAAAGAGGGTGGCCCCGACCCAGAAAAGGATGCCGTTACGGTTCATGATCGCCTGCCGAACAGGCCCTGCGGCCGAACGGCAAGAACGCCGAGCAGCATCGCGAACGAAATGGCCGGCGCCCAGGAGGCGCCGAACAGGGTCAGGACGATCGTTTCGGCGACGCCGAGGATGATGGCAGCGATGAGCGTGCCGGTCATGCTGCCGAGCCCTGCCATGACCACGATGCAGAATGTCCGTCCGATATAGGCGCGGTCGAGTGTCGCATCGACGGGAGCGACGATAATGAGCAAGGCACCGGCGATCCCGAGCACGGCCGTTGCAATGCCGAACGCCCATTGCTTGATCCGGACCGGGTTGGCTCCCATCAGCCGCAGCGCCTCCTGGTCCTGCGCGACCGCGCGGATCGCGCGTCCCATGAACGTTCGCGACAGGTACAGCGTCAACAGAGTCGTCAGCGCAACGGCCACCACGAACGCGACGACCAGCCGGAACGGAATCCGCATATCGCCGATCCGCCAGGCCTTGCCGATATAGGACGCAGTGACCGAGCGCTGGTCCACACCGAATTGCAGAATGATCAGCACTTCGATGATGAACGCGATGCCGAAGAAGAACGCGATGCCGCGCACGCCGGCATCGCTGCCGCGCTTTTCGAATGTCTCGTAATACAGGCGGTAGGCGGCAATACCGAAGACGAAGAGCAGCGGCGTGATCAACAACCCTGCCAGCAGCGGGTCGATATCATAGCGATCGTTGAGCAAAAACACGCCGTAGGACGCCATTACCAGAAAGGCTGGATGGGCAAGGTGGGGAACGTCGAGCAGGCCGAAGGAGATCGACAACCCAAGGCTTACGGCCGCATAAAAGCAGCCGAGCAGCACACCGATCACCACCGCATCGAGCAGCAGGTCCATTGAAAACAACTGAGGCCCCCTTGACCCGCCCTTAAGCCGCTTCCCCGGTTCGCGCCCGCCGGGTTATCCGATTCCTTTGCCCGGGATCATTTACCCTGATCCCGGGCAGCCGCGCCATGGTCCAGAAAAACCCGCGAGGTCTACTTCCGAGCGGCCTCAAAGGGAGTGATCAGATCGCCAGACTTCAATTTCTCCGGGAACAGGATCACCTGTTTGCCGGAGGTGCGGAACTGCTCGATGTTCTTGTCCACGACGCCGCGGAACTGCGCCTGCAGCGTCGCGCTTTCCTTGCGCTCGCCGTCCGCGGAAAACGCAATCGGCCCGACGATGGTCTTGTGCTCGTTCTCGCGCAGATATTTTGCGATGGCCTTTTGGTCGAGCGACCCCGTCGCCTTGATGGCCTGCTCGACAAGTTGACCGCTGGCGTAGCCGAACGGCGCAAGATAGTAGCCCAGCGGATCGACCTTGGCTTCCACGGCCCGTTTCGTGTAGGTCTCGAAGAACGCCTTGGTGCCGTCGTAATACATGCTCGGTTCCGGGAGCCATGAGTTGTAATTGACGACGCCGTTGAGCAGCGAACCCAAATTCGCCATCACCGCGCCGAATTGCAGGCCGACCATCCCGCCACCGAAGATCTTGACGTTGTCTCCGATCCCGATCTCATTCACGGCGCGCAAAATTCCGGCCGAATCCGGCGGATAGGACGCGACATAGACGATGTCAGGCTTGGCGGCCTTGAGCGCGCGGATAATGCTGGAGAATTCCACCGTGTTTGGCGGATAGGCCTGGTCGAAGACGATCGGCATGTTGCGCCTCTTTGCGACATCCCTCGCGGTCAGCGCCAGATTCTGGGCGAATTCCTGGTCTGACGCGAGAAGCGCAATGGTCTTGCCGCCGGCCTTCTGGCCGAGATCGAGGAACGATGCCGCCCAGCTGTCGGGCGGTCCCCACGGGGCATTGTTGAACCACATGTCGTGGCCAACCTTGCTGTTCACCTGGAACGAGAAGTTGCCGATCAGCAACAGGCCGCGCTGCTTGACGAGCGGCAGGAGCGGCGCCGTTGGCACGGTTGCGTAGGGCGCGAACAGGAGATCGACCTTGTCGACGTCTAGCAGCTTTGAGTAGATCGCCGGAGTCTCTGAAGCGCTCGATTTGTCGTCATAGACGACAAGTT
>JBGQCE010000473.1:0-3588 GCA_041495185.1 Bradyrhizobium sp. | reverse complement strand
CGGTGTAGTCCGCCATCAGCTGCTCCGAGATTGCGCCCGGCTTGAACTTCCAGTTCGCGATCTCCGACACCGGCGTCACCTCGGCGGCGGTGCCGGTGATGAAGCACTCGCTGAAGCCATCGAGTTCATCCGGCATGATGCGGCGCTCGATCACCTCAATGCCCCGGCGCTTGGCGAGATCGATCGCGGTGGCCCGCGTGATGCCGGCCAGGAAGCAGTCGGCGATCGGGGTATGGATCTTGCCATCCTTGATGAAGAAGATGTTGGCGCCGGTGCATTCGGCGACCCGCCCCTGCCAATCCAGCATCATCGCGTCCGCATAGCCCTCGCGCTCCGCTTTGTGCTTGCTGATGGTGCAGATCATGTAGAGGCCGGCAGCCTTGGCCAGCGCCGGAATCGTCTTCGGATCGGGCCTTAGATATTCGGCGAGGCCGATGCGGATGCCCTTCAGCTTTTCAGCAGGATCGAAGTAACTCGGCCATTCCCATGCGGCGACGGCGAGATGGATGGTGTTGGTCTGTGCCGACACGCCCATCATCTCCGAGCCGCGCCAGGCGACCGGGCGGACATAGGCATCCGGCCGGTTGTTCTTGTCGATGACCAACTGCTTGGCAGCGTCGATCTCGGCCACCGACCACGGAATCTCGAAATCCAGGATGCGTCCGGAATTCTTCAGCCGCTCCGAATGCTGGGTGCTCTTGAAGATCTTGCCGCCATAGGCGCGCTCGCCCTCGAACACGCAGCTCGCATAATGCAGGCCATGGGTCAGCACATGGACGTTGGCGTCCTTCCACGGCACCAGTTTGCCATCGTACCAGATGACGCCATCGATATTATCGAACGAAACTCCCATGGACTTTCTCCCGGATTGACGCTGCTCTCGCGCCTCGCGCCGTGGCGCGGTTGGTTACGCCTGGCTCCCCCACCTGTGACCAGCCTTGCGGCCGGTCTCCCCGCCAGCATGGCCCTTAGGACATGCTTTTGCGGAAGGCGGAAGTCCAGTATGTTTGCCGATATGCCGCTCGACAATCGCACGGTAGACAAATTCGCGGCCGTTGCCGCCAGCTCGGGCTTTCTCAGGCCGTTTGAAACGTCACCGCGCACGAAACGACTTAATGTTTCGTCGTGGCTGATCGTTTTGTAACATTGAACCCAAGATATGTCAATATGGCTGACATAAATTTTTCGAACCCCTCGCCCGGCGCCGATTCGAGGGCGGCCGAAGGGCGGTCCCCTGCCCTGCGGTCCGATTTGCGCTGGGATTTCATCGAGCTGCTGTTCTTTGCCTATCGCGATTTCGTCGGCGACGCCGATCATGAGCTGGAAGCTTTCGGGTTCGGCCGGGCGCATCACCGGGTGCTGCATTTCGTCCACCGCTATCCCGGCTTGAAAGTGGCCGATCTGCTGGACGTGCTGCGCATCACCAAGCAGTCGCTGGGACGGGTTCTCAAGCAATTGCTCGATGAAGGGTATATCGTGCAGAAGACCGGCAACAATGACCGGCGGCAACGCCTTCTTTTTGCCACCGCAAAGGGTGAGGCGCTGGTGGGCAAACTCGCAGGCCTGCAGACCGACCGGATCAACCGCGCGCTCGCGAATATCGGGCCGGCAGGCGCGGACACGGTCCGTCAGTTCCTGCGCGCGATGATCGATCAGGACGATCCCGACAAGGTGCTGGAAACGATCCTCAGGCCCGGCAACGCAACCGCAAAGGAATGAGCGTGATCCTGGCTGCAACAGCCGCGCGAACGCCGCCGCAACCGGCCGACGACGCCCCGCATCTGCTGCTGGTGGATGACGACCGCCGCATCCGCGATCTCTTGTCGCGCTTTCTCTGCGGCGAAGGCTACCGCGTCACCACGGCAATGAGCGCGAAAGACGCCCGCGCCAAGCTGCTCGGCCTGCATTTCGATCTCCTGATCCTCGACGTCATGATGCCCGGTGAAACCGGGTTCGATCTCGCCCGCTTCATCCGCTCCTCATCGTCGGTGCCGATCATCATGCTGACGGCGCGCCATGAAGCGGAAGCCCGGATCGAGGGCCTGCAGATCGGCGCCGACGATTATGTCGCCAAGCCGTTCGAGCCGCGCGAGCTGGTCTTGCGGATCGGCAATATTCTCAAGCGCACCGCGCCGCCGCCGGTGGAAGCGCTGGAGCAGGCCGCGTTCGGGCCTTACGTCTATCACCTGGACCGCGGCGAGCTGCGCAAGGGCGATGAAGCGATTCACCTCACCGATCGCGAGCGCGAGATGCTGCGCATTCTCGCGATAGCACGGGGCGAGACCGTGCCGCGCAATGCGCTGACCGGCGAGGGCTCCGTCAACGAGCGCGCGGTGGACGTGCAGATCAACCGTCTGCGGCGCAAGATCGAGCGCGATCCCGCCAATCCGCTGTTCCTGCAGGCGGTGCGCGGCATCGGCTATCGCCTGGTCGCTTCCCCTTGAGCCATTTCAGATGAGCACGCTCGACACCGGCCTCACGCTGATCCGCACCGCCTCCCGGCGCGTCTCCGCGGCCAATGGCTGGATGGGCAACGCCTTCAAGAGCTGGATGCCGACGGGGCTCTATGCCCGCGCGCTCCTGATCATGATCGTGCCGATGGTGGTGCTGCAGTCGGTGGTGGCGTTCGTGTTCATGGAGCGGCACTGGAACACGGTGACGCGGCATCTGTCGGCCGCTGTGGTGCAGGACATCGCCAGCCTGATCGACGTCTACCAGGGTTATCCGCAGGACAAGGACCGCGCGCAGCTGCGGCGCATAGCCCAGCAGCGGCTGGAGCTGGTGGTGGATTTCCTCCCCGTCGGCGACATGCCCCCGCCCGGCCCAAAGCCGTTTTTCTCGCTGCTCGACCAGACGCTTTCGGTGCAGCTTGGCCGGAAAATTGCAAAACCGTTCTGGATCGATACCGTCGGCCGCTCCAATCTGGTGGAAATCCGCATTCAGCTCGACGACGCCGTGATGCGCATCTTTGCCCAGCGCAGCGCCGCCTACGCCTCGAATTCGGAGATTTTCATCTTCTGGATGCTCGGCACCTCGTCGATCCTGCTGATCGTCTCGGTGCTGTTCCTGCGCAACCAGATCAAGCCGATCCTGCGGCTGGCGGACGCCGCCGAAAGCTTCGGCAAGGGCCGCGAAGCGCCGAACTTCCGTCCCCGCGGCGCGCGGGAAGTGCGCCGGGCAGCCCAGGCGTTCCTCGAGATGAAGGCGCGCATCGAGCGCTCCATCGAGCAGCGCACCGCGATGCTGGCCGGCGTCTCGCACGATCTGCGCACCATCCTGACCCGCTTCAAGCTCGAACTGGCGCTGATCGGCGACAGTCCCGAGGTCGACGGCATGCGCAGGGATGTCGACGAGATGTCAGGCATGCTGGAGGACTATCTCGCCTTCGCCCGCGGCGACAGCGGCGAGCACGCGCAGCCGACCGACATGGCGCTGGCGCTCGAGGAATTGCGCAGCGACGCCGAGCGCAACGGCCATACCGCGACGGTCGCGTTCCACGGGCTGCCGGTGGTGACGGTGAAGCCGGCCTCGTTCAAGCGCTGTCTCGCCAACCTCGTATCCAACGCGGCGCGGCATGCCAATGCGATT
>JBGQCE010000472.1:0-3592 GCA_041495185.1 Bradyrhizobium sp. | reverse complement strand
GACTGCGGCGTGGCCGTCAACCCGGACATGGTGCGCGCGCAGATGGAGTCGGGCATCATTTTCGGATTGTCGGCGGCGCTGTACGGCGAGATAGCACTCAAAGATGGCCAGGTCGTGCAATCGAACTTTCACGACTATCAGATCGTGCGCATTAACGAGGCACCGAAGATCGAGGTGTACATCGTTCCCAGCAGCGCCAATCCGACCGGTGTCGGCGAACCGGGCGTACCGCCGATCGCTCCGGCCGTGGCCAATGCCGTGTTCGCCGCCACCGGCAAGCCGGTGCGGCGTCTGCCGATCCGGATATAGGGACGGTCAGAGTAAGTCTGGTCGTACTTCGACAAGCCTGTCCTGAGCGCAATCGAAGGGCTCAGTACGAACGGATTGAACAGAATCGAACGGCACACCACGACCGGCTTTTAGCAAACCGTTCGCCCTGAGCCTGTCGAAGGGTGAACGGAAGAACTTAATCGGAATCGGAGGTTCACTGACCATGGAAACAGCCGACCGCGAAGTCCTGCGCACCGCCGTCGACTGGCTGACGGCGGGCGAGACGGTTTATCTCGCCACCGTCGCCAAAACCTTCGGCTCTTCGCCGCGTCCGCCGGGATCGCTCGCGGCGCTACGCGCCGACGGCCGCTTCGTCGGCTCGGTCTCGGGCGGTTGCATGGAAGAAGATCTGGTGGCGCGGTTGCGTGCCGGCCGGCTGCCGGAGAAATTTCCCGCCGTGATCACGTATGGAGTGACGCACGAGGAGGCGCAGCGCTTCGGTCTGCCCTGCGGCGGCAAGCTGGAGCTGGTGCTCGAACGGCTGGAAAGCGCAGCCGCGCTGAAAAGCATTCTGGATAAAATCGACACGCGCCAGCTCGTGGTCCGGCACCTGTGTCTCGACACCGGCGAAGCGAGCCTGCATCCAGCCATAGCGCGCGAGGAATTCTTTTACGATGGCCGCGACCTGCGCAAGTTGTTCGGTCCGAGCTGGCGGCTGCTGCTGATCGGCGCCGGTCAGTTGTCGCGCTTCGTGGCGCAGATGGGCCTGGCGCTCGACTACGAGGTCATCGTCTGCGAGCCGCGTGAAGAGCTGGCGAGCCTGTGGCGGGTGGACGGTGCCACCATCGACGAAGGCATGCCGGATGACGCAGTGCGAATACTGGCTGACGAATGTTGCGCGGTGCTGGCGCTGACGCACGATCCCAAGCTCGATGACATGGCGCTGCTGGAAGCGCTCGCCAGCCCGGCGTTTTATGTCGGTGCGCTCGGCTCGCACGCCAACAACGACAAGCGTCGCGCGCGACTCGCTTCGCTCGGCGTGCCGCGCGAAAACCTCGCGCGCCTGCACGGGCCGGTCGGCCTGCCGATCGGCAGCAAGACACCGGCGGAGATCGCGGTCGCGGTGCTGGCGGGCGTCACCGCCGCGCGTCACGGCATAGCGCTCGAGGCCCGGCCGCGGATCGCGCCGGCACGGCTTCAGGTCAGCGGATAGCGCGATTGATTCGCCCTCTCTCTCGCGGTTGAGGGATTTTTGAAATGACTTCCAAAATTGTCGGCGTGCTGCTGGCGGCCGGTCGTGGCGAGCGTTTTGGCGGCCACAAACTGCTGGCGCGCTTACCCAATGGCACGGCCGTGGGTGTCGCGGCGGCGCGGAATCTTATCGACGTTCTGCCCAATTGCGTCGCCGTGCTGCGTCCCGGCGACGAAATTCTCGCGACGCTGCTCGCGGCCGAGGGTCTGCATATCGTCGTCAACTCGAATGCCGATGGCGGCATGGGCACGAGCCTTGCCTGCGGCGTCACCGCCGCCGAGGGCGACGGCTGGGTCATCGCATTGGCCGACATGCCCGTGATCCGGCCCGCGACGATACAGGCCGTGGCCGAGGCACTCGCCGCCGGCGCAGCGCTCGCCGCACCGGTCTACCGCGGGCAACGCGGCCATCCCATCGGCTTTGCGCGCCGCTTTCAGGCGGAGCTTGCCGCGCTGGAAGGTGACCGCGGCGGACGCGACATCCTAGAGCAACACACTAATGAATTGCGTCTGATCGAGGTGGACGATCCGGGCGTGTTGATCGACATCGATCACGAAGACGATATCACTCCTAATGGATGCTGAGGAATCTCTGATCATGCCACTGTTCGTCCTGAGCCATTCGACTGCGCTCAGGACAGGCTTTCGGTGAAAGCATAAGGCGGGTAGCTGATGAATCCCCGCTGATGCGGGGATTACATGCAAAGCCTGGATGCCCGCCTACGCGGGCATGACAATCAAAGAAATTGTCATTCTTGCGATAATCGGAACCTTATAGGCTGCCATTAAAAATGGTTGTCACCCCCGCGAAGGCGGGGGTCCAGGTTTTAAATGTCATCCCCGCATCAGCGGGGATTCCATAGACGTGGAGCCGGGGATTACCGAACCTTCTGCATCCGGCCTGGCGCCTGCGCCGCCTGCTCTTCCTGGCTGCGCAGATAGTCCTCGTAAGTACCGCCGTAGTTCTCGACGCCCCGCGGGGTCATCTCGATGATGCGCGTGGCCAGGGACGAGACGAATTCACGGTCGTGGCTGACGAAAATCAGCGTGCCGGGATATTTTTCCAACGCGGTGTTGAGTGACTCGATGGATTCCATGTCCAGGTGGTTGGTGGGTTCGTCCATGATCAGCACATTGGGCTGCTGCAACATCAGCTTGCCGAACAGCATGCGTCCCTGCTCGCCGCCGGAGAGCGCCTTGGTCGATTTCTTGATTTCATCCTGGGAAAACAACAGCCGGCCTAACACGGCGCGGATCGCCTGCTCGTCGTCGCTGGGTTTTTTCCATTGGTTCATCCAGTCGAGCAAGGACATCTCGGTCGCGAAGTCAGCGGCGTGGTCTTGCGCGTAGTAACCGACGTTGGCGTTCTCCGACCATTTGATCGTACCGCTCGCGGGCGCGAGTTCGCCGACCAGGGTACGCAGCAGCGTGGTCTTGCCGATGCCGTTGGGGCCAATCACAGCCACGCGTTCGCCGACCTCGACAGAAAGATTGAGCCCTTTAAACAGCGGTGTCGCGCCATAACCTTGGCTCATCTTCTTTGCTTCCAGCGCCTGGCGATAAAGCCGCTTGGCCTGATCGAAACGTAAAAAAGGATTCTGCCGGCTCGACGGCTTGACCTCGGCCAACTCGATCTTTTCGATCTGCCGCGCGCGCGAGGTGGCCTGCTTGGCCTTGGAAGCATTGGCGGAGAAGCGGCTGACGAAGGTATGTAGCTCGGCGATCTGCGCCTTCTTCTTGGCGTTGTCGGACAACAGCTGGTTGCGCACCAGGGTGGCGGCGGTCATGTATTCGTCGTAATTGCCGGGATAGACGCGCAGCTCGCCATAATACAGGTCGGCCATGTGCGTGCACACGCCGTTCAGGAAGTGCCGGTCGTGGGAGATGATGATCATGGTGCTGGCGCGCGCGTTGAGCACGTCTTCCAGCCAGCGGATGGTGTTGATGTCGAGGTTGTTGGTCGGCTCGTCCAGCAGCAGGATTTCCGGGTCGGAGAACAGCGCCTGCGCCAGCAGCACGCGCAGCTTGAAGCCTGGCGCAACTTCGCGCATAGCCCCATTCTGCAACTCCT
>JBGQCE010000471.1:0-3596 GCA_041495185.1 Bradyrhizobium sp. | reverse complement strand
GTTATTCCGGGCTTTGGATCTGTCAGCGTCCCGTCGAGGTCAAAATAGATTGCGGTCATCCTGGCCAACGCTCCCGTTGTGCACCGCTAATACAGCAGTTCTTGCTGCGAGGACGGCAGCAAAGCCCAGTTATTCGCAACTTTAGCGCGGCGTCCGCGCGTCTCGATATGAAAAGGACCCTCGATCAGGGCGCGGACTTAACGTAACGTTTCCCGCGGGTTCCCCGGCCGCAATCTGCCACGCGGGGACGGATGTAACAATTCCGATGTAAAGCAAACACGAGTTCGCTTATGAGGCTAAACCGGTTGATCCGTGCTCCTCTCGCAACTGCGACACCATCGATGCGTGCCCTAATCCCGATACTGGCCATTTTCCCGGCAAGCCAGGGCTGGGCCGCCAGCCCGATCGTCAGGGATGGAGGCACCCTTCTGTTCGCCGATGTGACGTACAGGCTCGACGGCATCGACGCGCCGGAGCTGGACCAGATGTGCATCGACGAGCATGCCGACGCATGGGCCTGCGGCGTCGAAGCCCGCGATCAGCTTTCTCGTTTGATCGGCAGCCGCCAGGTACGCTGCGAGGATCTGGGCCCAGGCACATTCAAGAAGCGGCATATCGGTATTTGCACCGTCGAGGGCGAGAGCGTCAGTCTAAACCAGCTCCTTGTTCGCCAGGGCTTTGCGCTGAATGGCTTTGCGTTTAATTTCGAGCCCGCAGCGAGAGGCCGCTTTGGGGGAGACGAGGCTGGCGCGAGAGACAATCGCCGGGGGCTCTGGAAAGGCTGTTTTGTAGCTCCCCAGGAATTCCGCAGAGGACGAAAGGACGGCTCCCTGTTGGGCGAATCCTGCAGGGCCGACAAGGATCGCGAAATACGCGCGGTGCTCTTTCCTGAGGATCCCACAATGCCCGCGGGTTGCAGCATCAAGGGTAAGTTTGCCGTGCGAGCCCGCGTCACCGGGAATGTGGGTGTCTATCACTTGCAGGGATGCCGCAGTTACCCCGCCCTCACGAAGCCGGATCGCTGGTTTTGCTCTGAGGAAGATGCCCAGGCCGAGGGGTTTCGGAAGGCGTATAATTGTCGAGCAAGCGTCCAGAAGCCGATGTAATAATTCCGTCGTACCGCAAAACTAAACAGAGGCAACGGCAGATGAGCCAGAAATTTTGCCTCTCAGGGGAGATATTCATGCGCCGCTCAATCATGTTGCTATCCGCCGGCCTGACCGTGCTGTCCGCCGGGGTCGCGTTTGCGCAGAACGCTACGCCGCGCAATCTCATTCTGTTCGTGCCGGACGGTTTGCGCGGGCGGATCGTCACACCGCAAACCGCGCCCGCCATGGCCGAGATCCGCGACAAGGGCGTCAATTTCACGAATCCGCATTCGTTGTTCCCGACCTTCACCATGGCGAACGGATCGGCCATAGCGACCGGGCATTATCTCGGCGATACCGGAACTTTCAGCAATACGATCTATACCGGTTATCCCGTCGAGCCTGCGGAAGGCACGGTCACGCCGTTCCTGGAAGTCGATCCGGTCATCCTCGATGCCGATGAGCATTTCGGCGGTGATTATCTGAACGAGGAAACCGTGCTGAAGATGGCGCGCGCCAAAGGCTACAGCACGGCTGCCTTGGGCAAGCTCGGTCCTACCCTGATCTTCGACCATACCGACAAGACTGGCGCTGAAGGCCTGCATTCGATCGTGATCGACGATGCCACCGGCGGCAAGAAGGGCGTTCCGCTTTCGGAAGAAATGAAGGCCGCACTCGCCAAGGCCGGTCTTCCGCTGGTAACGACCCCGCGCGGCGACAACGGCAAGGCGGGCGACGCCAAGACGCCGGGCACGCTGGTGCCGAACACCGCACAGCAGGCCTATTTCGCCGATGTCGCCACCAAGGTCGTGCTGCCGATGTTCAAGGCGCGCAACAAGCCGTTCGTGCTGGTGTTCTGGTCGCGCGATCCAGACGGCAGCCAGCACTTTACCGGCGACAGTCTCAACACCGTGACGCCGGGTATCAACGGTCCGACATCGCTCGCCGGCATCAGGAATGCCGACAACAATCTGGCGCAGCTTCGCAAGGCGCTCGACGATCTCGGTCTCGCTGCCAACACCAACATCATCGTCTCCTCCGATCACGGCTTCTCGACGATATCGAAGGAGAGCAAGACCAGTCCCTCGGCGAAGATCACCTATGGCGACACCCCGAAGGATTTCCTGCCGATGGGTTTTCTCGCGATCGATCTTGCGAAAGCGCTTGGCCTGCCGCTGTTCGATCCCAACAACAAGAACGCCCGCGTTGCCGACGATGCCCACCCCAAGGCGGGTAATGGCCTGCTCGGCAATGATCCCGCCAAGCCCGAGCTGGTGGTCGCCACCAACGGCGGATCGGACCTGATCTATCTGCCGAACCAGGAACGGAAACTGGCGAAGCGCGCGATCAAGGCGCTGCTCGAACAGGATTATGTCAGCGGCATCTTCGTTGACGACAATCTCGGGCGCTTCCCGGGCACGCTGCCGATCTCGCAGCTCGGGCTGAAGGGCAAGGCGGTGACGCCTACCCCCTCGATCGTGGTCAATTTTCGTTCCTATACGACCGGATGCGACGAGCCCACCAATTGCTCCGTCGAAGTCGCCGACACCGTGCTGCGGCAGGGTCAGGGCATGCACGGCAGCTTCGGCCGCGGCGACACCATGAATTTCATGGCGGCGATCGGGCCGGACTTCAAGGCCGGTTATGTCGATGCATTGCCGGTCAGCAATGCCGATGTCGGCGCCACCGCCGCGCGCCTGCTGGGCCTTACGCAAAAGCCAAGGGGCAAGCTGATCGGGCGGGTGATGACGGAAGCGATGCCCAACGGCGCCACGCCGCAGGCTTTTGCCGGCACGGTGAAGTCGCAACCCTCCGCCAACGGCTTGCGTACCGTGCTGAACTTCCAGCGCGTGTCGACGCAGCGCTATTTCGATGCCGCAGGATTTCCGGGCCGCACGGTCGGGCTTGACGCGGAAGGCGGCAAACAAAAAACGGCGGGGAAGTAAGCCCGGCGGCCGGGCCGTCGCAAATACTGTCGACGGTGAGACCGCTGACGATGATAGCCGTAGGGCGCAATAGCGATAGCGTATTGCGCCGCATGGCTACCAACGATGTGAGCGAATGCCGCCCTGTTGCAACCCTCGCGAAGGCGGCGGATTACGCCTACGGCTCAATCCGCCCTACGGGCTGAAATAAAGCCAAACCGCCTGGGCTATGACCTCCCAAGGGAAGCGATGACGGCGGTAAAGGGCGGGCGAAACGGGCAGTTCTATCCAGCTAACCCAAAACCAGAGTTAACGTGACGGTGCCGGTGCGACAATTTTGAATGAAGCCATATTCTCCCAAAGAAGAAGCAAAGAACGGCGCTACCCCTCCAGCGCCCCAATCATCTCCACCCGCGTCGCATGCCGGCCGCCCTCGAACTGGGCGGTCAGGAACGCATCCACGATATCGAGCGCTTGCTCGCCATTGTCCGGTTGGGAAATTAACAGCTTATCAATTTTCACACCCACAGCTTTCGCCCGATCCGGATCGAGCGCGTGCTCGGCATCCACGAATGCGGCCACG
>JBGQCE010000470.1:0-3606 GCA_041495185.1 Bradyrhizobium sp. | reverse complement strand
GTTACTACGCAGCGTTCGTCACCGATCCCGATGGCAATCGCATCGAGGCGGTGACGTTCCCGAAGGAATGATGCCAGATAGCAGCTAAAGCCGGCGCGCCAATTCGGGCGCGAGCTCCTCAGTGCCAACCGGCGCGCGGGCGGCGGCGGCGCGCAACCGCGGCAGGATTTCCTCGACCCGTTCCGCCTTCAAGATATCGAGCGACAGCGAGGGCCGAATGAATTCCGTTGCACGCATATGCGCGAGCAGCGCCAGCAGCGGCTCCCAGAAGCCGTCGATGTTCGCAAGCAGCACCGGCTTGGTGTGACGGCCAAGCTGCTGCCAGGTCAGTTGCTCCACCAGCTCTTCCAGCGTGCCGACGCCGCCGGGCAGCGCCACGAACGCATCGGAGCGCTCGAACATCAGCCGCTTGCGTTCATGCATGTCGGGCGTGACGATCATTTCCTGAACGCGTTTCAGAGCTTGTTCGCGGGAGGTGAGGAAGTCGGGGATGATGCCCGTCACGGTGCCGCCGTGATCGAGTACCGATGTTGCCACCGCGCCCATCAGCCCGATCGAGCCGCCGCCATAAACGAGGCGGATGCCGTTCTCGGCGAGGGTCCTTCCCAGGGCGATGGCAGCTTCGATAAAGCGGGGGTTTGTGCCGGGGCCGGAGCCGCAATAGACACAGATAGTTCTGATCTTGTTCATGCCGGGCATGTGGCACTGCAGCGTAAGGGCGTCAAGCCTTTGCGATTCGCAAAGACAGTCGAATCTATCGGTAAATGCCCGTCGAATCGTGAAGAATTGCGTGCCGCGAGGGTGCACGGGGCGTACAAACACTTTATATGACAGGCAGAATGCGGAACAACAGAAGACGCTTGATAGCGGTTCTCCAGGCTCTTGATTGATGGCTCATACTGATTCGTCCCCACGCGCCGGCGAAGCGCTGCCTCCCTCCAACAAGTCAATGGAACAGGCGACCCTGCTCGGGACGCTGCTGCATCTGTGGCCGTACATCTGGCCCGGCGATCGCGTCGATCTCAAGATGCGCGTGGTCTGGTCGATGGTGCTGCTGCTGGTCGCGAAGCTCGCGACGCTGTCGGTGCCGTTTACCTTCAAATGGGCGATCGACGCGCTGACAGGCGCGGACACCGCTCCGGTGCAGTCGTCGAACTGGGCGATGTGGCTGATCGCTTCGCCCCTGATCATGACCGCCAGCTACGGCGCCGTGCGCGTGCTGATGGCGGTCCTGACCCAATGGCGCGACGGAATCTTCGCTCGCGTGGCGATGCATGCGGTGCGCAAGCTCGCCTATCTCACCTTTATCCACATGCACGAACTGTCGCTGCGCTTTCATCTGGAACGCAAGACCGGTGGACTGACGCGCGTGCTGGAGCGCGGCCGCCTCGGCATCGAGGTCATCGTGCGAATGGTGATCCTGCAGCTGGTCCCGACCATCGTCGAGGTTTCGCTGCTGATGGCGGTGCTGCTGTGGCAGTTCGACTGGCGTTATGTGCTCGTCACCATGATCACCGTCGTGATCTACATGTATTACACCTACGTCGCGACCGAATGGCGGATCGAAATTCGCCGCAAGATGAACGATTCCGACACCGAGGCGAACACCAAGGCGATCGACTCGCTTCTGAACTACGAGACGGTGAAATATTTCAGCGCCGAGGAACGCGAGGCCGCGCGCTACGACCGTTCGATGGAGCGCTACGAACAGGCCAGCGTGAAGACCTATACCTCGCTGGCAGTTCTCAATACCGGGCAGGCGGTCATTTTCACCTGCGGCCTCACCGCGACCATGCTGATGTGTGCGCTGGGCGTGCGCAGCGGAAAAAATACGGTCGGCGATTTCGTCATGGTCAACGCCATGATGATCCAGCTCTATCAGCCCCTGAATTTCATGGGCATGGTCTATCGTGAGATCAAACAGGCGGTGATCGACATCGAGAAGATGTTCAACGTTCTGTCGCGGAACCCGGAGATCAAGGATGTTCCCGGCGCCAGGCCGCTGGTTGTCACATCAGGCAATGTGCGCTTCGACGATGTCAGGTTCTCCTACGATCCCGAGCGTCCGATCCTGAAGGGTCTGAGCTTCGAGGTGCCGGCCGGCAAGACGGTTGCGATTGTCGGACCGTCCGGCGCCGGCAAATCGACCATTTCGCGCCTGCTGTTCCGTCTCTATGACATCTCCGCCGGCAGGATCCTGATCGACGGTCAGGATATCCGAAACGTCACGCAGTCGTCGCTGCGGGCATCGATCGGCATGGTTCCGCAGGACACCGTGCTGTTCAACGACACCATCCGCTACAATATTCGCTATGGCCGCTGGGATGCCAGCGATGCCGAGGTAGAACAGGCGGCGCAACTGGCGCAAATCGACGGCTTCATCCGGATGTCGCCGAAGGGGTATGAGACCCAGGTTGGCGAGCGCGGCCTGAAATTATCCGGCGGCGAGAAGCAGCGCGTCGCGATCGCGCGCACGGTTCTCAAGGGACCGCCGATCCTGGTGCTCGACGAGGCGACGTCGGCGCTCGACAGCCACACCGAACATGAAATTCAGGAAGCGCTGGAACGGGTGTCGCGTAACCGCACCTCGCTGGTGATCGCGCACCGGCTGTCCACGATCGTCGGCGCCGACGAAATCATCGTGCTCGATCAGGGCCGTATCGCCGAGCGCGGAACCCACTCCGAGCTTTTGGCATCGGGCGGACTTTATGCCAGTATGTGGAACAGGCAGCGTGAGGCCCAGGAGGCGCGGGAGAGACTGGCGCGGATTGCCGACGAGAACGAAGCGCCGAACCGGGCGCCCCCGCCGGTCGACGATGCGCTGGTGACGCCTGCCGCCGCCGAATGACCGCAATAGGATCCCGTCTCCCACAAGGGGAGAGGGGACAAACGACAGTGAACTCTTATGTCCATCGCCAATTCCATCCGCGCGCAAATTCCGCCCATTCATCCCGAGGGCTATCCGTTCATCGGCGGCTTTGCGCTGGCGAGCCTGGTCCTGTTCTGGATCTGGACGCCGCTGGGCTGGATCGGCACATTGCTGACGATCTGGTGCGCGCTTTTCTTCCGCGATCCCGTACGGGTGACGCCGGTGCGCGAGGGCATCGTCGTGGCGCCGGCCGACGGGCGCATCTCCATGGTGACCCAGGTGTTGCCGCCGGCCGAACTCGGTCTCGGCGACAAGCCGCTGCCGCGTATCTCGATCTTCATGAGCGTGTTCAACTGCCATGTGAACCGCAGTCCGGTGGCGGGGCGGATCGACCGGATCGCGTACCGTCCGGGCGCCTTTATCAATGCCGAGCTCGACAAGGCGAGCGAGGACAATGAGCGCAACTCGCTCGTGATCTCGACACCGAACGGGCGCATCGGCGTGATCCAGATCGCAGGGTTGCTGGCGCGGCGGATCGTGTCGTTCGTTCGCGAGGGCCAGTCGATCGGCGCCGGCGAGCGTTTCGGCCTGATCCGGTTCGGATCGCGTCTCGACGTCTACCTGCCCGAAGGCACCAAATCGCTGGTTTCCGAAGGCCAGACGGCGGTCGCAGGCGAGACCATACTGGCCGATTTCAGGATCAGTGACGGCGGCCGGACCTATCGCGCCGATTAACC
>JBGQCE010000469.1:0-3614 GCA_041495185.1 Bradyrhizobium sp. | reverse complement strand
TCGGCCAACTGGATGTCGGCGAGGATAAGCCCCGGCTTCTTGTTCCTGGCCAGCGCCACCGCGTCAGAGTGGGTGCGGGCGACGCCGATCACGTTGTGACCGAGATTCTTCACGAGACTCTCGAGATCCATCGCAATAAAGGTCTCGTCCTCGATGATCAGCACATCGGTGGCGATCTCCGCCGCCATCTCCCGCCCCGCGGTGTCGGCGAGCTTGCGGATCTCGGCCACATCGTTTCCGAGAATGAACGCGACCTCTTGTTCGGAGAAGCCTTCCAGCGACAGCAGCAGGAAGGCCTGGCGCGGCAGAGGGGTGATATTCGAAAGCCGCCGCTCCGACGGCAGCGGCAGGGTCGCCACATCGGCATTGTCGTTGAGCGAGACCGAATTCCAGATCTGGGTAAACAGCCGGAACAGCCCGACGCGGGGTCCGTGCTGCTCATCGAGCAAGGACGGGTCCTGGAGCAGGGCTTCGAGCATGGCTCCGACATAGGCGTCGCCCGACGCCTGGTTTCCCGTCAACGCACGGGCATAGCGGCGCAACAACGGTAAATGTTCGGCAACAAGCTGTGATCGGGTCATCCCCACTCCATCATTGTCTCGGGGGCCAGCATCCAAACGGGGTGGCCCGGTTCCCCTGACGTGCCTGACTACGCCCGAGCCCGATAAAAGTTCCGCCGCTATGGGGAACCTTCCGGCTGACTTTGAATTACTTCCTGATATGCGGGCGCCGCAAAGGCTTGGGATTTAAGGATATTTCTTCGAAATTACAGGGACTTAACCCTCGGGGAAGCGTGGAACATGTCATGAAGGATGTAAAGAAGCCGGGCAAGCAGGGCGGCCTCAACGCCGAGATTCAGTCGAGAATCGGCCACCAACTCCGCGCCATGTACGACGACGTCGTGCGCCAGGGGGTACCGGACCGGTTCGCGGAACTGATCCGGAAGCTTGATGTTCCCCAGCCGGATCCCCAATTGGGAACTACGGGCGATCAAGTAATCAAGAATGACGGGAGGGATTAATGCCTCTCACAGATGCCCTTCGCGACGACATCCTGGCGTCGGTTCCCAGCCTGCGCGCGTTCGCGATCTCGCTTTCCGGCAATGCCGATCGCGCCGACGACCTGGTGCAGGAAACCTTGCTGCGCGCGCTCGCCAATATCGACTCGTTCCAGCCCGGCTCGAACCTGCCGGCGTGGCTGTTCACGATCCTGCGCAACCTGTTCCGCTCCGACTACCGCAAGCGGCGGCGGGAGGTGGAGGACGCCGACGGCAGCTATGCCAAGACGCTGAAAACCCAGCCGGCGCAACAGGCGCATCTCGAGTTCGAGGAATTCCGCGCCGCGCTCGAAAAACTTCCGCAGGACCAGCGCGAAGCGCTGATCCTGGTCGGCGCCTCCGGCTTCTCCTATGAAGACGCGGCTTCGATCTGCGGCTGCGCGGTCGGCACCATCAAGAGCCGCGTCAACCGGGCGCGGTCCAAACTCTCAGCCCTGCTCTATGTCGATGGCGCCGAGGATTTCGGCCCCGATGAAACCGTGCGCGCCGTGATCGGCGGCAGCGGTTGATTGGCTCACATTCGTATTCCCCGATGTGCAAAGATTTGTCGTCCCGGCGAACGCCGGGACCCATAACCACCGGCCTGCGTGGTTTCGACAGCCGGTCGCTCCAGCTTTTTGAACGTCTGACATCGGTGGTTATGGGTCCCGGCTCGCGCGGAGCCTGTCATCGGGCGCGCATTCGCGCGACCCGTTGGCTTGGCCGGGACGACGGCTGATATGTAGCTAGCCCCCCAGCCTGGGCAGCGCCGAAAACTGTTCGGTCCGGTCCCGCTCCGTCATGTCGACCACGGTCTCCATCGGCGCGATGAGTTCGTACACATAGCTGACATCGGTAAAATAACGCTTGGATACGCCGCCGAGCGCCTCCGGTGCGACGCGATCGAGCAGGATGACGCCGAAATCGCTGTCCTCGCGGCGGGTCGCAGCACTGGTGTTGAATTCTTCCCAGCGAAAATGAAAAATCGTGTCGGGCTCTTCGCCAGTCACTTCCCAATGCGCGACGATGTGAGGGTGCTTGCCGACCAGCGAAAGCCCCTCGTCGGAATGCGACGCCAGCTCGAAGAACAGAAGCGAGAGACTTTGGGCGGCGCGCGCGCTCACCGCGATATCGGGACCGCTCACCGCGATGCGCTCGGCATGGGGGATCGCGCGCGCCTCGAACAACCCCTTCAGTTTCACGCCCTGCCACTGGCTTTCGCTCAGCAGCGAGACCACGTTCGACATCGCATGGATGCGGCCGATCAGGAGTTCGCGCGCGACGTCCATGTCGGAACCATGGCGCAACGTGCGCGTCACGATCGACTGGATCACCGCGAGGATGTTCTTGACCCGGTGATTGAGCTCATCGATGACCGCGGTCAGCCGGCGCTCGAAGCCTATTCTTACCTCGATTTCGCGGCTGAGCCGCAAATTATTGTAGGCGACATATCCGAACAGCCCGCACACGATGCCGGTCAGCGCAAGCCCGATGGCGGCCACGATCAAGGCCGTCTGTTGGGCGCGTACGCCAGCGTTGATCTTGGCGTAATAGCCGAGCGACCAGTCGCGGCCTCCGAACGTCACCGTTCTCATCATCGACGGTGCCGGCCCGCCCGGCGATGCCGCTCTCGATGTAACGATGCCGTGGTGATCGGCGATCAGCTCGCCGTCAGCGCCGCGCGGGTCTTTCAGCACCACCGAAAACAGCGACAGATCGTCATTGGTCAGCATCAGCGGCGCCAGCTCATAGGAAAAAGTGACAAAACCCGCAGGCTGGGCGTCGCCCTCCTGCAGCACCGGCGCGGCCAGAACGAGGCCGATCGGTCCATCGGGGCGCAACAGCGGCATCGGATCGGACGCCACCGGTTTGCCGCCCTCCATGGCCTGCGCCAGCATCGGTCCCAGCACCGGATGCCGATCGAAGGAACGGCCGGGGAAAGCCATCGTCTCGGCATTGCGGGGTTCGACATCCATCAGCACATCGAGCGGCCTGTCGGGAGACCGCGTATCCAAAGGCCGATCGTCGAAACTTCGGATCGTCGGATTCGAAAATCCCTCGCTTGCAAGGTCCGCACGCGCCGCCTGCAACTCGTTCGGCTTGAGCCGCGCGATCCAGCTTGCGACCACGAAGTCGGTCTTGAAGGCATAGATCGAAGACCGCAGCGGCTGCAGCATACTGGCCTTGATCACGGACGGCGCCCGGAACAGGCCTGAAGCGACGCGGGCGAGCAGTTCACGCTCGGTGAGCCGGTCCTGAACCAGGCTGGCGTGAACATCGATCGCGCGCGCCAGTGCAATCCGGTCGACCGTCAGCTCCTGATCGTGGACGCGATAGGCGGCAAGACCGGAGAGCAGTGCCCCGATCAGCGCGATGAAACCGATGATGAAGCCCAGCCGAACCACTCGCGTACTCAAGAAATGAGGAGTTGGCGAAGAAATAGAAAGAGCATCCCGCGTCCGCCGGGGCGGCAACAAACCAAAACGAAATGAAAGCCAACCGTCCGGGATAATGGAGGAGCGATCATCGGTACGCAACTGCGGTTGGTGAGAAGTACTAACAAGGCCTGCCAATGGAT
>JBGQCE010000468.1:0-3616 GCA_041495185.1 Bradyrhizobium sp. | reverse complement strand
GGACAAGTTGATGGGCGAAGCGCTGGCTGCCGCGGAAAAAATCGCCTCGATGTCGCGCCCCGCGGCGGCCATGGCCAAGGAAGCCATCAATCGCGCGTTCGAGACTCCGCTGTCGGAAGGAATGAACGTCGAGCGCAACCTGTTTCACTCGACCTTCGCGCTGGAAGATCGCGCCGAAGGCATGGCGGCGTTCATCGAGAAGCGGAAGCCGGTCAACAAGAACCGGTAGGGCGTCATTGCGAGCCAACGGGTCGCGCGAACGCGCGCCCGATGACAAGCTCCGCGAAGCAAATCAGAGTCCGTCATTCCGGGGCGAGGCGAAGCATCGAACCCGGAATCTCGAGATTCCGGGTCTGGTGCTGACGCACCATCCCGGAATGACGGAACCTGAATTGCTTCTTCGCTTGTGCTCCTCGCAATGACGGCGTTGTGCGCGATACGGTCCCCAGTGCAGGACGGTAGACAGTTCAGGCCGCTTCCAGCCGCTTGATTTCCGCCTCGAACTCAAAGCGCAGTTGCGCGCCTTCCTCGTCGGGCAGCCAATTCGTCATCTGCGGAAAGATGGTTCGGTAAAGCAGAACCGTCCCGGGCTCCCATGGAAGCTTCTGCGCCGCGCGGGCCTCGGCGAGAATCTTGTGGAGTTCGGCGCGTACCGAGTCAGGATCGGCCCGGTATTCGGGCGTGGGTGTATCCTCGCCGAACAGGTCGGATTGCTCGTGCTCTTGGAACAGGTCGCTTTGTCGGGAAGAGGCCATGTCTTACGCGATTTAGGTGCCGAATCGTGAATCATGCGCGATCCAACCGGGCCGCGCGAGGTTTTTGGCTGACTTGTCCCCGCACCTCACCGATTACCAATTAGCTCTTGCTTTTGCCCTTTGGCCCAGAGCGCCCAGAACCACGCGGTGGGGTCACCGCAAATCGATCCGAGCCGCGGCGGACACCGGCCTGGCGTGGTCAGCGCTAGCGGCGTAGGGCGAGGTGCGGAGCTCCACCCTACGGGCCTACGCGCCAAAACGGCAAATTGTTGAACAGACTCAATCTGATTTGCCCTGTCCAGTCCCATTCTCAAAAACTTTCCGTTTCGCGTCCGACCCAAATCAAATCTATATCACACGCCGTCCCGTCCCACAGAGGGGCGGCTCGCGATCGTCACGGACGCGGGGCGGGATGCGGTGGACGCTGATAGCGCTGACGACGAACGGCGCTTGAGGTGGACGGCGAAGTCGTGTGGTCCTGGCGCCCCGACGCTGGTGTCAAGTCTGCGGAGGGAACTCCGCAGGCGACGGTGGCAAACAAGCCCGGTCACCGGGGAGAGCACGAAGGAAACCGTTAAAACCATTGCGTAGGGAATGCCGGGTGAGCCGGTGTGACCGTGGTGACTACACTTGTGTGCTCTCACTACCATCGCACACAAGGCTGCGGGCGCGGCGGGCGCCCGGCATTCCCTGCGCCCTCTGATTCGAGGGCGGGACGTTTCCGGCAAAACTCGCGCGCATGCGCGGCGAGATCGCGAAGTTACGTTTGCGTATGACGTGTTGTTTGAAAATTGAATCCGTAGCCGGTAGCCCGGATGAGCGAACGCGAAATCCGGGGCCGCATCACCTGCGCTCCCGGATGTCGCGGAGTTTATCATCGGGCGCGCATTCGCGCGACCCGTTGGCTCATCCGGGCTACGATGTGCTCCCAGGCCGTCATCGCCCGCAGGGAAGACGGCGAGTTTACCCCATCCGACTCCTCGCCAGCGCCGCGCTGACCAGCGCGCGGTAGGCGCGTTCGGACCATGTCGCCGGCCGGTCGAGACCGAGCCGCGCCAGGCATTCGCTGTCGGCGGCATCCGGGGTGCGCGTCAAACCTTGCCACAGCACCCCGAGCAGGCGCTGCGGCGTACGCTGCGCGTCCTGCAACAATTTCAAGGCCGGGATCAGCCGCTGCTCGGCATCGGTAAAATCGCTGCCGAATGGAAACGATGGCAGCAGGCCCGCCTCGCGCGCGGGCTTTAGCGCTGTTGCGATCCGGTCGGGGTGATTGTCGCGGTGCGCGGAGGGAATTTCAAAGTTCTTCGGCAGCTTGCCGGCGTCCTTGGCCCGCCGCGCGAGTTCGGCCTGAAAGCGGGAATCCGCAACCTGCAGCATCGCCGCGATCACATCGGCGTCGGATTTTCCCCTGAGATCGGCGACGCCGTATTCGGTGACGATGACGTCACGCAGATGCCGCGGAATAGTCTCGTCGCCATAGCTCCAGCGGATGTTGGACTGCGCCCTGGCGCCGGCCTGCCGCGTCGCTTCAACCGTAAGTATCGAGCGCGCGCCCTGCAGCGCGAACGCCTGCGCCACGAAATTATACTGGCCGCCGACGCCGCTTACGACCTGTCCGTTTTCGAGGCCATCGGAAATCACAGCCCCCATCAAGGTCGCCATCATCGCATTGTTGACGAAACGGGCGTCGACGCGGGCGCGCCGCTTGGCATCCTCGTCGCCATAGAGCGCGTTGGTGAAGGATACCGGCATCATCCGGATTCGCGCGATCTCGCCCGCCGTCATCTCGCGTAACGCGCGGTAAAACGATTTCGGCCCAAGGAAAAACGCGCCGTGCAGCAACACGCCGTCGACCTCGCGCTTGAGAATACCGGCGTCGATTAGGCCTAGAAATGCCTCGGTCAGCATTTCGCTGACGCCGTAGAGACCCTTTTCGAACGATCCGGTTTCCAGTGACGCGAGCCGTTCCGTTGCGGGCGAAAGCCGCTTCATGATCTCGTGAAATTGCGCATTGTCGCGGTGGCGAACGGTCAGGCCCTGCGCCAGCGCGTCGCCGATCTGCCCGATGCCGATCTGCAGCGTGCCGCCGTCGCGCACGAGGCCTGCGGTATGAAGACCGATGGCGTATTTGGTGTCGGTGATCGGCTCGGACGGCGGCGCGAACAGCGGAAAGTCGGTCTCGGGACTATCGAGCACCGCACTGAATTCCTCGGCCGGCAGGTCGCCCGGGCCCGGCATGAATGGCAGTTCGGAATTGACTTGACCGATCAGTTTGAACGACGCGGCGCCTTGCGCGCGGGCGCGCAATATATCCAGCGTGGTGTCGGTGTTGCAGCTCAGGCTGTAGCGCGGCACGCCGTCGACAACGCGTTTCGCCACCAGCTGCGTGACGACATTGAGCCCGCGCGCCAGCAGATAGGACGACGCGTGGGTGTAATTCGCCGAAATATAATGCTGCTGCGCGAACGGCACGTGCAGCCATCTGCCCGCCAGAAAGAAGAATTCGATCACCTTTATATTGGCCGGCAGCGCGCCCGCATGCAGCGCATCGGCATAGACGAGATCGGGATAACCGCCGAACAGACGGTCGATCACCGGCGCGATGAATCGCCGCTCAAGCAAGTTCGCCGGCTTGGGTTTTTCCAGCGTCAGCGCGGTAAAGAAGGTCAGGCTGATGGCGCGGTCGGCGTTAGCGCGCGCGTAGAGCGCGTTGACGATGTGGTTGGCCTTGCCGAGCCCGAGCGGCAACCCGACCACCAGATTGCTCCCGACATCGCGGATGATATCCTCCGCAATATCATCGGGATCGGTGAACAGTTTCGGCATCAAGTTCAAGCCCGGGCGCGATTGGGACAGCTGGC
>JBGQCE010000467.1:0-3630 GCA_041495185.1 Bradyrhizobium sp. | reverse complement strand
CGTCGCGGAGGTCAGGGAATCGCGCCGGCGCGATCGGCGGCTTCCGTGATTGGGGCCATGCTGTTCGGCAAGGCGAAAACGGCGCCGGCGCGCCGTTTCAGCTGGCCTGAGATCTGGCGGGAAGTACACGCCCAATCGCCTTCCAGCCCGCGTTTTCGGGTGCTATAGCGTCGGCATTACCCATCCCTCCCGAAACGCGCTATTTCCAAAAAGGCCCGATCTCCCATGGCAAAAATCAAGGTGACCAACCCCGTCGTCGAACTCGATGGCGACGAGATGACCCGGATCATCTGGCAATACATCAAGGACAAGCTGATCAACCCCTTCCTCGATATCAACCTGATGTATTTCGACCTTGGGATGGAATATCGCGACAAGACCAACGATCAGGTCACCGTGGATGCCGCCAACGCCATCAAGAAGATCGGCGTCGGCGTCAAATGCGCCACCATCACTCCCGACGAAGCCCGGGTGAAGGAATTCGGGCTGAAGGAAATGTGGAAATCGCCGAACGGCACCATCCGCAATATCCTCGGCGGCGTGGTGTTCCGCGAGCCCATCATCTGCAGGAACGTGCCGCGGCTGGTGCCGGGCTGGACCAAGCCGATCATCATCGGCCGTCACGCCTTCGGCGACCAGTATCGCGCCACCGACTTCATGTTCCCGGGCAAGGGCACGCTGACGATGAAATTCGTCGGCGAGGACGGCAAGGTGATCGAACGGGAAGTCTACAAGGCCCCCAGCGCCGGCGTGGCGCTGGCGATGTACAATCTGGACGATTCCATCGCCGATTTCGCCCGCGCCTCGCTGAACCAGGGCCTGGCCAAGGGCTATTCGGTCTATCTCTCGACCAAGAACACCATCCTCAAAGTCTATGACGGGCGGTTCAAGGACATCTTCCAGGAGATTTTCGACAAGGAATTCAAGTCCAAGTTCGACGCCAAGAAGATCACCTACGAACATCGCCTGATCGACGACATGGTCGCGGCTGCGATGAAGTGGTCGGGCGGCTATGTCTGGGCCTGCAAGAACTACGATGGCGACGTGCAGTCCGACACCATCGCACAGGGCTATGGCTCGCTCGGCCTGATGACCTCGGTGCTGTTGACGCCGGACGGCAAGACGGTCGAAGCCGAAGCCGCTCACGGCACGGTGACGCGGCATTACCGCGAGCATCAGAAGGGCAAGGAGACCTCGACCAACTCGATCGCCTCGATCTTCGCCTGGACCCGCGGCCTGTCGCATCGCGCCAAGCTCGACAACAACGCGGCGCTGGAAAAGTTCGCGGCGACCCTGGAGAAAGTCTGCGTCGATACGGTTGAGGCCGGCTTCATGACCAAGGATCTGGCTTTGCTGGTCGGCGCCGACCAGCGCTGGCTGTCCACCACCGGCTTCCTCGACAAGGTCGCGGAAAACCTGACCAAGGCGATGGCGGCGTAAGTGTAGTCACCCGCCAATCACGCGAATGTTGGAACGGCATGATTGTGCAGGTCATTCGACAAGTGTAGCCACGCGGTAGTCGTGGAAATGTTTGAAAGGCCTGATTGTGCAAATCGTTCGATATATCGCGTGGGCCATGCTTCCGTTGCTCGGTGTCATCATGAGCGCAAGTGCCGCCGAGACGCCCGTTCCCGACGCCATCGCGGCGCCTGGCGAAACCGTCATACTCACCGTGCACGCCCAGGGCGCGCAGCTGTACGAATGCAAGGCCGGCACTGACGGCAAGTCAGCCTGGGCATTTCGCGAACCGATCGCGACACTGATGGTCGACGGCAAGACCGTCGGCCGTCACTATGCCGGGCCGAACTGGGAACACAGCGATGGCAGCGCCGTCATCGGCAAGGCCGCCGGCAGCGTTCCCGGCGTAACACTGAGCGATATTCCCTGGTTGAAGCTTGAGGTGATTTCCCGTCGCGGCAGCGGCGTTCTCGCAGGCGTCACGACGGTGCAGCGGATCAATACAAGGGGCGGAATGCCCCAGGGAGCGTGCGACAAGGCCGGCGCGTTCGCCAACGTGCCCTACTCCGCGGATTATGTGTTCCTGCGCAAGACTTGAGCAAGTTTGAACTCGTCATCAATCTCAAGACCGCGAAGGCGCCGGGCCTCGAACTGACAGCGACGTTGCTCGCCAGCGCCGACGAGGTGATCGAATAATGTCTCTATTTGCTGCGATGCATGAGTCTGTTCCTGAAACAAAGCTGACGTAACCGTCGCCTTGGTGAATGTCCGCTTCTCTAATCGGCCGCCCTCTGGTTGCACAGCGACATGCTTGATCGCCTGTGGAAGGATGTACCGTCAGGGATTTGACCTGTTGTGCTAGGGCGTGCGGCTGCCGGTCTGGAACAACGGCGCGGTGACGGCATCGCTGACCACGTCGATCACGCCGCGCCAGCACGCGACCTATGTTTCCCGCCTCGGCATCACGCAAGCGTTCTGATTGACCGGCTATCGTTTGCTAAAGACTGAAAACATCAGTACTTCGCGACGACCGGACCGCCCCAGTCAAACCGATAGTTCACTCCCGCCTTAATCACGTGCAACTTCTGTTCGATATCAAACGTGCGAGTCTCAATGAGCGATCCGACGAGGGACACCTCGCTTGCTGTAAGGACTGCGTTGGTTCTACCGAAATCCATGTAATTATATTCAACGAATGCTGACCAGTGCGGGTCAAATGCATAGGTAACTCCCGCGCCGAATAGCCAGCCGCTTCTCGTCGTGGCCAAGGTTGATCCCGAGCAGACAGCTCCCAAAGCACAGGGGCCGAAGTCGAGCGTGTGCTTGTCATTCACCCACGCTCCTCCGCCTTTAATATAAAGGAGCGCATGATCGACCGCCCACCCCACTTGACCGGTCAGATTTGCAAGCCAGTCGACCTTGGATCTGCAGACAAAATCGAAACACGTGGACCGTCCGCTTAGGTCAGCGCCACTGAAGCTGCCTTCGATGCCGAATACCCACATTGCTGACTGGTAGCGATATCCGGCCTGAGCGCCTCCAAGAAAACCATCAATCGGAAATGATGTCGGCAAATTTCCTCCGGTGATGCCGGGACCAAAAAAATCGACAAAGTTTCCAGTTGCCGATACAGCGGCTCTCGTTTGATCCCATTCTTTGGTCCCCCAGCTGCCGCCGAGATGACCGCCAATATAAACCCCCGTCCAGTTCGCGGCGGCGGGAAGCGGCGCCATATAGACTGGCGCCTTGAGCGGTATGTCGGCTGCCATAGCTGGGCTTGCTATCAAGGCAGCTAGCGCGACAAGCATAAGCCGAATCATGGCGACCCCCAGCACTTTGAATCGAAAGCTCATAACTCTGATACTTTGGCAGCGTACTAGAGCAGCGCCTCCGCTGCTGCGATATTTCGGCAACATCGGATAAAAATCTGGTCCTGGCGCCGGCGCCCGTCTATCCCTGATCCTTCCGACCAAGTTCGAGGTTTAGCAGACGTCGAACCAGCGTTCTGCCACGTCCGCAAAGGGGGGCCTGGCAGTCACCGTCGAAAGAGAAAAAGAGAGAAAACAATTCTGCGCATTCTCTCCTCGTGTGCGTTTTCACATAGCCTGGGTAGAGTCGAGATGTGGCGCGGTGGCTTTAGGTAGAACATATCTGTTGCCGCCTCTTTCGTCT
>JBGQCE010000466.1:0-3637 GCA_041495185.1 Bradyrhizobium sp. | reverse complement strand
TGCGTGCGGGAATGCCGGGTGATTCCGGCTGTACCTGTGGTGACTATGCTCGTGTGCTTGTTTCACTTTCGCACGCGAGGCTATGGGTGCGGCGGGCACCCGGCATTCCCCACGCCCTCGCATGTCGAGGCGAATGGATCAAGCAACGCATCGCCGTAATTCTGATATTTCGATTGTTCTAGAAATAGCGTTGACAACCGCGCGACTATCTGAAATGATGCGACCATGAAACTGGATGAGGCCGCCGCGCATCTCGAAGCCCTGGGCAATCCGACCCGGCTCAAGATCTACCGCGCGCTTATTCGCGCGGGAGCCGCCGGACTGCCGGTCGGCCGCCTGCAGGACAAGCTGAAGATCGCGCCCTCCACCCTCTCCCACCACATCAAGGCGCTGGTGGTGGTGGGTCTCGTCAGTCAGGTACGCGACGCGACGACCCTTGTTTGCCACGCCAACTACGAAGTCATGCAGGGGCTGGTGGATTTTCTGGTCGCCGAATGCTGCACCGAAGCCACCGAAGGCAAGGACACCAAGACGGCCGCATAGTTTCTTTCGGCCATCTATTTCGGTATTTCTAGTTTGATAGGAGCACACCATGAACGAAGCAAAGACCGTCGCGATCGTCGGAGCCGGCCCGGTCGGTCTCGCCGCCGCCGCGCATGTGCTGGAGCGAGGGCTCACACCGATCGTGCTGGAAGCAGGCCCCAGCATCGGGCACGCGGTGCAGCAATGGGGCCACGTTCAAATGTTCTCGCCGTGGGAATACAACATCGACCGCGCGGCGGCGCGCCTGCTCGCGACGACGGGCTGGAATTCTCCCGAACCCGACCAGTATCCGACCGGCGCCGAACTGGTGGAGCGCTATCTCGAGCCGCTCGCCACCAAGACCGTTCTCGCCGCCCACATTCATACCTCGAGCCGCGTCACGGACATCAGCCGCGGCGGATTCGACAAGCTCAAGACCAAGGGCCGGGAAAGCGCGCCGTTCGAAATCCGGTATCAGAACGGCCAAGGCCCCAAAAGCGTGAGGGCCGATGCCGTTATCGATGCATCCGGCACCTGGCATTCGCCAAATCCGGCCGGCGCCAACGGCCTGCGCGCCATCGGCGAGAAGCAAGCTGCCGGCAAGATCGCCTACGGGATGCCGGACGTGCTGGGCAAGGATCGCGCGCGCTATGCCGGCAGGACGGTCGCGGTGCTCGGCGCCGGCCATTCGGCGATCGGGACGCTGACCGATCTCGCGCGGCTCGCGACCGAGTCGCCGGAAACAAAACCGGTCTGGCTGTTGCGCGGCAACGATCCCGCCAAAGCTTTCGGCGGTGGCGCAAATGACAAGCTCGCCGCCCGCGGTGCGCTTGGCTCGGCCTTCGCCGCACTGGTTGCGGCGGGCCGGATACAGGTGGAGAGTGAATTTCGCGTTTCGCATCTCAGTGCCGATGGCCCTCGCCTCACCGTCGGCGCCGGCTCCGCCTGTTGCGGCCGTCAGGTCGTTGTCGACGAACTGATCGTGGCGACGGGCTTCCGGCCGGATCAGGACTTCGTGCGCGAACTTCGCATCCAGCTTGATCCGGTCATCGAATGTCCGGTGGCGCTGGCGCCGCTGATCGACCCGAACGAACACTGCTGCGGCACCGTGCGGCCGCACGGCGCGCGGGAATTGGCGCAGCATGAACCGGGCTTCTATTTCGCGGGCATGAAATCCTACGGACGCGCACCGACCTTCCTGATGATCACGGGATACGAGCAGGTCCGCTCGATCGCCGCCGATATCGCTGGCGATCGCAAGGCCGCGGAGCGGGTGGAATTGGCGCTGCCGGAAACCGGCGTTTGCAATCGCGCGGCCGCGCCCGATGCCAATAATTGCTGCGGCGGGCCTGCATTATCGGCTGTTGACGGCTGTTGCGTGGCCGATGCAAATGCCAAGCAGCAAGGCAGGACGGGGTGCGGGTGCGCGTCCTAAAGCGTTTTCGAGCGAGAGCCTGCCCCGCACTTGATGCGGGGTGGGTACCGGTTCGCGTGAAGAAAACGCGTCAAACAAGGACTTAACCGAAGGCTCCAAGCGCACGAGGGGTAAGCAGTATTTCGCTAGAGGGTCGATCCGTTATCGTCGCGATGTGTGTGGGGCAGCTTGGCAGCTTGCTTCCCCACGTCGTCGTGCCGTCTATTCTTGCCGCCTTCCTTATCCCGGAATGGCATTTGACCGGCGCGCAGGCGGGCCTTTTGGCGGGCTCGGGCGCGGCGGGCTACATGCTGGCCGTGCCCTTGCTTGCAACGCTGACCGATCGCATAGACGCCCGCAAAATACTGATCGCGGGTTCGGCGCTGAGCGCGCTCGGCACCCTGCTGTTTGGCTTGTTTGCCTCCGGCCTTTGGTCGGGGGCATGCTTCAACGCGATTGCGGGCGTGGGCTTTGCAGGAGCCTACATGCCCGGTCTCAAGGCGCTGACCGACCGCCTTGCACCGGGCGATTCGTCCCGCGCGATCACGCTGTACACTTCGAGCTTCTCGTTCGGCGTCGGTTTGTCCTTTCTGGTTTCCCAGCTTGTTGCTGAAGGCTGGGGCTGGCGAGTTGCATTCTTCGTGACGGCCGCCGGGCCGCTTGTGATGCTGCTGGCCTGCTTTCTGTTGCGGCCGGTCGAGCCGAAGCCCGCGGGCCGCCTGCTGGATTTTGCGCCGGTGTTCCGAAACACGAAAGCCATGGGGTTCGTTCTCGGATATGGCGCGCACTGCTTTGAGCTTTACGGCATCAGGACCTGGCTGGTCGCGTTCTGGACCTTCGTCGCCATGAAGAATTCTGATTCCTCCATTTTGACGCCCGTTGTCGTCAGCGTCCTCTTCTCCCTGCTCGCCATGCCCGCAAGCATCCTCGGCAACGAATTCGCGCTCAGGATCGGCCGGCACCGCGCGATCACGGCCGTCATGTTGAGTTCCGCCGTCGTGGCGCTCCTGATCGGAATATTTGCGGACAGATCGCCGTGGTTCCTGCTGCCCTTGATGCTGGTTTATGCGATCACGGTTCCGGCCGACTCCGGCGCATTGACGTCGGGGATGGCGATGGCCGCGGATCCCGATTATCGCGGGGCGACGATGGCAACGCATTCGACCGTCGGCTTCAGCCTGTCCGCGCTTGGCGCCTGGGTGGTCGGGGTCGCGCTGGATGCCGCAGGCGGCCCGCTCAGTCCGTCCGCCTGGACCGCTGCGTTCTTTGTTTTGGCGGCTGGTATTCTGCTTGGCCCGGTGGCGCTCTATTGGTCCAGAACCGTGATGCCTCAGCCATGAGCGGGCGTCAGCTTCCCATCATTCTGGCGCTCGGCACGACGCAAACCCTGGCGTGGGCTTCGAGCTACTATCTGCCGGCGATTTTGGCCGATCCGATCGCGCGCGATCTCGGCGTTTCCTCGAACTGGATCTTTGCCGCCTTCTCGGCATCGCTAGTGATTTCCGCGTTGCTGGGTCCGCGCGTCGGCCGGCAAATCGACCTCATCGGCGGCAGGCAAGTGCTATCGATGTCCAATCTGACGCTGGCGGCGGGACTGGCGCTGCTCGGCGCCACCTATTCGATCCCGGTGCTGATCACAGCCTGGCTCCTGCTTGGCGTCGGCATGGGATTTGGGCTGTATGACGCGGCCTTCGGTGCGCT
>JBGQCE010000465.1:0-3658 GCA_041495185.1 Bradyrhizobium sp. | reverse complement strand
TGCCGTAAAGGCTCGCGATCCACTGCCGTCCGCTCGACGTCATGTTGAGATAGCGTATTTCAGTCTGAATATGAGGCGCCACACTGTTCCAGTAAAATTGCGGGTAGCGATTGACGATGTCGGCGGGTGAATCATAGCCAAGCTGGCGATTGATGCCCACCTCTTCAAACTCATGGTAGAGAGCGTTTGCTTTCCTGATGTAGTTGGGATCTCCGAGTTGCCCGATCAAATCTGCAGCTCGAACGATCGACGCCTCCTCATCGCATTCCTGGCCTGCTCCGGGAGGAAATCTGGTGCCTTCGATCGCATCAATAATGCGCTGCTTGTTGAGCGGAGCAATGCCTTCGATCCTCTTCATCACGTAAAGCTTCGATCGGTCGACGTGGTGAGGCATGAGGCTGGCGTCCGATGAACCGCGCGGCAAAGTCACCTTGCTGCCGGTCGAATCGATCACGAAGCCGTCCGCGTCGTCGTCCTTGAACAGGCCACGCACATAACCAATGTCATGCGTAAGGCAGGCGATGATGACATGCGCGTAGTCGTCCGCGGTCATGTGGGTGTGCAACGCACGACCGCGCAGGATATCGTGTCCCGCAAGCGTCACGAGCAGCGTATGCTCGACATTGTGGTAAAGAGCATCGCTATTTCCAATGCATTCGAGCGCGATGCGAGCGGCCGCTGGCACGATCTCCACGAGGTGCGTCTGCGAAGACCCGAACCGGCGGCGCATATAGGAACCGAGAAACTCTTCCAAGGCGTCTGTCGCCAGCTCCGGTAAAGTCATCATTGGTGCTGCCCCGCTTCAGTAACCTTCTCGCGTCAACTCCCGACTTCCCATTTCATTGCAGAAGGCGGCCAGCATAGCGCATCTCTGGTCCGGTGACCAAACGCCTGATGTCGCGCCGAGGAAAAAAGCGGAATTATATTGCGGTGCCGCTGCTCCGCGTGACGCCAATTACGCGCTCCTCAAGCGCGATCCGCGTCATCCATCGTTGCAATTCAAGAAAGTCGGCCGTTACTCGTCCGCGTCGGCCTGCGCTATCGCGCGCTGGCCGCGGAGGTGGATGACGGTCATTCTGGATCGGCTCGCATGCCGACTATGCAAATTGATCGGCTGAGTGGACAAAGGCGGCCGCAGCGAGCGTAGCCCGGATGAAGCGAAGCGAAATCCGGGGGCCGATTCGCTAACATCGCGATCCCGGATTGCGCTGCGCTTCATCCGGGCTACGGACTCGAACCAGTTCGTCAGCGACAGGTCGCCGCTCCGCTCATGCGGCTACGTTACTGCGGCGCCGCCAGCGCCCCGTCAGCCTTGATGCGGTCCCCGCATGATCTTCATGGCGTCTTCGATATGGCGCCATTCTTTGGCTTCCTCGGTGTCCCCCTTGCCCTCGCAAGCCAGGGCATTCTGGGCCGCCTGGGCGATAGCCTCAAAGCCGTGCTTCTCGATCATCTGCCGCGCGATAGCGTGAATCTGCGTCTCGGATGTCATGTCGCTCTCCTGATGTTCCGCCACTCGGAAGGGACCGGTTCCCGTCGGTCGCTGGACCCCTTTCAAACGTTTCAACCGAAGGTCTGGTTCCTCCCGGCGCTGCACACAATTTTGCGCCTCTTGGCATATTTCAGGCGGTGGCCACACGCGCGCCCGAGATCGTGCCCTCTCACAGATCATCCAGCGCCGGCGGCTCAAACCAGTTCGTCAGCGACAGACCGCCGTCGACCACGATCGCCGCTCCCGTGACGTAGGCCGAGACCCGGTTCGACAGCACCGCAAGCGCCAGGGGTGCGAGGTCTTCGCTGCGGCCGAGGCGGCCGAGCGGGATGTGTCGCGCCAGCGCCGGATCGGCGACGAAACCGCCCGCGGCGATGGCGCCGGGCACCAGCGCATTGACCCGGATTCCGAAGCGGCCGAAGGTTTTTGCCAGCTCCTTCACCAGCATGGCGAGAGCCGCCTTGGAAGTAGAGTAGTGCGGCAGGTTGCGCGGCGTGCCGGCGTGGAGCGAGGTCAGGAACAGGAACGAGCCGGGCTCATGGGCCGCGATCAGCTTGCGCGCGAGTTCGCGTGCGAGGTGAAAGCCGGCGTCGACGTTGACCGCACGCATCTGCTCCCACGTCTCGCTGCTGACGGCCAATGCATGATCGGCCTCGCGCCGCGCGGGCGACGCGCTGTGAACGAAGTGCGTCACCTGCCCGATGGCAGACTGTGCATCGGCCAGCAGCGCATCGCATGCATCTCGCTTAGCGAGGTCGCCGACCCAGGGCACCGCCAGTTCCGGCCGCGGCGAGGTTTTGACCGCCGCCGTGACCGTATCCCGGTTCACGTCGGCGAACACGGTTCGCACGCCTTCGCCGACCAGGGCTTGGGCGATCGCTCGTCCAATGCCGTTTCCCGCCCCGGTGACCAGAGCCGCCTCGCGCGCGGGATCGAATGGATTGTTCAGCAGCCTCATGTTGTCAGAAGCTCCCAAAGGACTGCGGTGAAAATCTGCACCAGTTGGATCACAACTTAGAGCATGATCCGGAAAAGTGGGAACCGGTTTTCCGAAAAGATCATGCTCAAATAAAAACGTTAGAGCGGGATGACGATTCGAAGAAAAGTCATCCTGCTCTAACGTCCCCGAAAAATCGGTTTTCTGCGCTCATTGAACGCCAGCACCCCTTCCCGGCGGTCTTCGGTGGAGACCAGGCGATTGTAAGCCTCGATCTCGAACGCCAGGCCGTCCCACAATGACATCTGCATGCCGCGATGAATGGCTTGCTTGGCTTGACGTACCGCGATCGGCCCGTTGGCCGCAATGCGTCGGGCCATTTCAAGCGTGGTCTCCAGCAGGTCTGCTGATGCAACGACCCGATTGACAAGCCCCCAGGCTTCCGCCTCTGCGGCGGTGAAGGGAAGGCCGGAAAGGATAAGCTTTTTCGCCCTGCGCTCACCGACAGCCCGGGCCAGATTCTGGGTGCCACCCGCTCCAGGCATGATTCCAAGCGTGACCTCGGTCAACGCAAAGCGCGCATTGGTGGCGGCATAGACGAAATCCGAAGCCGCTGATATCTCGCAGCCGCCGCCATAGGCTGCGCCGTTGACAGCGGCCAGCAGCGGGATCGGGCACCCCAGCATCGCCCGCACCATTCGTTCGAAGATCAAGTGCTGCGACCGCCAGCTTTCGTCGGTCATCCCGTTGCGCTCCTTGAGATCTCCACCAGCGCAAAACGCCTTGTTGCCGCTGCCGGTTATGATCACAACCCGCAAGTCTTCCAGATCGATCGAGAGCGTCTCGAACAACTCCAAGAGATCGAGGCCCATGCGCGTGTTCAACGCGTTGGACACCTCGGGCCGATTGAGCGTGACAAGAAGGACGTTATTGTCGGCCCTCGAAACGACGATCGTCTCAAAATCAGCTCGCATCCAATTCTCCCTTCTCGGCCAGGCCTCAACAGCCGAGTTTCACACCATCGCTCAATTCCGGATCTGCCGAAATGTCCGCTTTGCGCCCGTTTGGCACTGCACCATTGATCGGCGTCAAAGACCCATGTCGGATTTCTCTGCATACAACATGGGGCAAGAGGAGGTAGTCATGCCCGTCGATTCGATTTTGTTTTCAGTCGCCGTGATTGCCGTATTGGCCTTTGTAGCTGCGCTATTCTGGGCGGATTTCCAATC
>JBGQCE010000464.1:0-3660 GCA_041495185.1 Bradyrhizobium sp. | reverse complement strand
GCGGCGATCTCTTCCGTTGACCTGCTTTTCAATTGCTAGGACAAGCCGCTCAATCGGGCTCAGCGGAGCATGACCGACGCCGACCGAGGTATCGTTGCAAAGCGCGATATTGCCTTGGGCGCGGCGCGCAAACAGCGCCTGGAGATCTTGTGATACCGGCCGGGTGAGCACCTTGATGCGAACGTGCCGCTCCGGATCCAGGGCGTGGATATTGGCGCGCAACCAAGCCCGTGAGCTCTCAATGGCAATATCCTCGATCGGAATGCGCTCAGCGCCGACCTCGGATGTTGCCTGGCCTGCCAAATAGATGTTGATCGGGGTTACAACTTCTCCGCCTCCAAACTTTGGAATCGCGCGCCCGCCCCACAACAGGGCCTTATCGACGTTGTGATGCAGGATATCGCCAAAGCGATGCCGGTATTCGCGACAAAGAGCGCGTGAGAACGATTCGGCGAGCCCGTCGCAGATCGTGTCCGGGTGGCCCAGGCCCTTTCGCTCGACGACCTCTACTGTTTCATCGGTGGGTTCGATCGCGGAAACGACGAGGCGGTCCATACCAGCCAGCCATTCGAAACGTGGCCCGTGGGCCGAAGCAGAGTGTCTACGTCAGCGATAGTGGATTGTGACGGCCAAAATGGCCGGCTGAGGGCATCGAGGCCGTGGGAACGCCTTGTGATTGCGTGCGTTGGTACATCGTCAGCTCCCAGTCGGCTCTGGTTTCATTATGGCGCAGAATATAGATGTCGCCGTCGCAGTCCCTGACTTTCACGTAGCGATAGTCGGCGCCGTGCCACTGATCGATGTTATCGGCCACTTCGATCACCCGGCTGCCGAGACAAAATCGCCGGAGCCGTTTGGCGCCGCCTTCGTCCACATAGGTTTCGACCTGGACCTGCATGGCGTGCTCGCTATCGCGACGATGTCGAGCTTTCCCACCGGGGAGCGTGGCCCGAAAGCGCAGGACCCGCGTCACCTGCCCGTCGAACCGGAGTCTCCTCCGGGGTGCTTGGACAGAATGGCTGCGGGTCCCTCCGCCATGCGTCATCGGTAGACTGGTTTATCGCGTAGGCAGATCCACGCCCGTAGACGCTTCACTGCTGTGCTTCGCCAGTCTTGCCTCGGCACGACGTGGTATGAGATGACCACAGGGGTTGAGTGGCCGCTTTGATCTTAATCAAATCCATTCCTGAATCTTATCTTTGCCGGCGACGGCGACGGCGAAACCACAAAGGACACCGGCGGATTGACTTGTCTCAATAAGACGCCGCCCAAATCCCCGCTTAATTGCGGCGTTCTGTCACAAAGAGGAATGATCCTCCAAGTTATGGAGATGCCACATGCAGGCAAAATCGGTACAGACCGGAAGTCCGGCGGATGACGACGCGCCAATGCTGACGATCTCTCCAGAAAAGGTCTGCTTCGTCATCATCAAGGCCAGGGAATATGACGCCAAGGATGAAGTGACGGAGGTTGATCCTGGCTCAAATCCTTCCGACGACAAGGACATCTCAGTTCTCGAGGACCACGAAGATGATCCTGTCGTGGAGGAGCTTACGTCGTTCATCAATTCGCTGTCCGAAGACGAGCAGATCGATCTCGTGACATTGGCGTGGCTGGGGCGGGATGAATATTCCGCCAGCGACTGGCCGGCGGTGCGCGAGGAGGCAACGCGTGCGCGTAATCAACGGACGGCCGAATACCTTCTCGGCATGCCCCTTGTCGGCGACTTCCTGGAAGAAGGTCTTTCGATGCTTGGTTATTCCTGCGAGGAGTTCGAAATCGGGCGTCTTTAATCGGGCCGACAGGGGGCGTTTTGTCGTTGACGCCGAAGGCTCGATCCGAATCCCCGATGAGTTCGACGCCAGGGTTCGGACCCATAGGTAATGGAGACAATCATGGCGCGGAGCAGCAGTAAGCAGCCAAAGCCCGATATCGAAAAGAAGAAGCAGAATGAGCGGCAGCGCCTGGAGAAAGCGCTTGAGGAGGGGCTGGAAGAGACCTTCCCGGCTTCCGATGCGGTGGCGGTGACGGAGCCGGCGCGCACGAAGTCCGGGGACAACAATAAATAAGATTGGGCCGGGAACATCGTGAACGACAAGGATTGCACAGCGTTCCTTCAGTGGGCGTTGCCGCAACTCGAGCTGCGCTGGCCCGGTTTCCGAAAGGTCCGGCGCCAGGTGTGCAAACGCCTAAGGCGGCGGATGCGCGATCTCGGCTTGGACGACTATTCAGCTTATCGCACGCGCCTCGAAGGCGATCCATCGGAATGGTGCGTTTTTGATGAGTGCTGCCACATCACTATTTCACGCTTCTTTCGTGACAGGGGCATCTTCGAAGTCGTGCGCAGGCGTCTGCTGCCCGATATCGCTGCACGAGCCAAGCGCGAACGGCGCGACGCGCAACTCTGGTCGGCCGGATGTGCCTCGGGCGAAGAACCTTACACCTTAAAAATACTCTGGGATTTCGAGGTTGCAACCGCATATCCAGGCGTCTCGCTCTCGATCGTCGCCTCGGATGTCGACCAGGCAATGCTTGCGCGCGCCCGTGAAGGCTGTTTTGAGCCGACAAGCCTGCACGAACTGCCGCCGACGCTGATCGAACAGGGCTTTGACCGGCTGGACTCCCGCTACTGCGTCAAGCCGGAGCATCGCGAGGGGATCGAGTTTCTCGATCAGGATCTCCGGACGGAGACGCCGGCGCGCCTCTTCGACCTCATCCTCTGCCGATATGTCGCTTTTACCTATTTCGCCGTGCCACTCCAGCGTAAAGTCCTGACGAGCATGCTGAAATGGCTCCGACCTCAGGGCTATTTGGTGATCGGAACCCACGAGCAATTGCCGAGCGATGTCCCCGAGCTGGCAGCGCTCGATAGCGCTCCGCAAATCTTCCAGAAAAGAGCGGTATCCGCTTAGCCTCAAGGCTGCCTGCCCTGCCGGGCGTGCGATAACACCCTGGCGGTTGCCGCCATCACCCCTCAATTGATTGAAATCAAATCCCGCTCTTCGCGTATCGGTATTCTGTCTGGCCTTTATGGGAGGCAATGCCATGCCCACCTTCATCATGTTGACGCGACTGAATCCCGATGCGGTGCGCTCGCCGAGAGGGCTCGAGCAACTCGAGCGCGAGGCCATGAAGCGCGTTCGGGAGGTATGCCCTGACGTCGAGTGGCTGAACAGCTATGCGGTGCTGGGGCCGTGCGATTATCTCGATGTCTTCAATGCCAACGACATCGAGACCGCGGCCCGTGTTTCCACTCTCATTCGGACATTCGGCCATGCCCAGACCGAAATCTGGACGGCGACGGAGTGGGACCGGTTCAAAGAAATCGTTCGCACGTTGCCCGGACCAGGCTGATCGTCTCGGGGGTTTGGTTGCGGCCGTCTTGCGATTCGGTCGCGGACGTCGGAATTCAAGGATGGCGGTTCGGGCCGAATTCGAAACGGTGGTGCGAAGGTGCTCGACAGGACGACAAGCTTCAGATTCAAGGAACCACGCCAGCAAGGCGGCGTGTCGGTGGAGCATTGCATTCGTCAGCGCCGATCAGCGCGCGGGTTCCGCGATCGAGCGCTGACCGAGGGTGAACTCGGCCAACTGCTGTGGGCGGCCCAAGGCATCACAGCAGCCGATGGTAAGCGCGCGGTATCATCGGCTGGCGCGCTC
>JBGQCE010000463.1:0-3665 GCA_041495185.1 Bradyrhizobium sp. | reverse complement strand
CGGCCGCGCCAACATCGTCTGGCAGAACGCTTACCTCGATCAGGCCAACGAGTTCGTCATGGACCGCATGCCGTATCCGTACATCCAGATGAATCCCGACGACATGGCCGAGTTAAAACTCAAGCAGGGCGACCTCGTTGAAGTTTACAACGACAACGGCTCAACGCAGGCGATGGTCTATCCGACGCCGACCGCGAAGCGGAAGCAGACCTTCATGTTGTTCGCGTACCCCACCGGCGTTCAGGGCAACGTCGTGTCACCCGGCGTGAACGAGTTCATCATTCCGAACTACAAGCAGACCTGGGGCAATATTCGCAAGCTCGCCGATGCCCCGGAGGGCGTGAAGCATCTCAGCTTCAAATCGATCGAATACACCGGCTGAGACAGGAGATAGCTTCTTCGAAACGCCTCAGCCTCGCGCCTTCGAAAACCCGCGCCTACGGCGACGCGGGTCGCGGATGGATTCTTTCATCGGCCGGGTATGCGGAATTCATGCCGGCGGGTATCGCCCCTTTGGTTCTTACGGAACGTCGATGACCTCGCCGTCCTCTTTCACGAAACGGCCGATTCGCGGATTGGGCAGAATATCGAGCACGGCCTCCGACGGCCGGCACAGTCTTGTGCCCTTCGGCGTCACGACGATCGGCCGGTTGATCAGGATCGGATGCGCCAGCATGAAATCGATCAGCTGGTCCTCGCTCCATTTGGGATCGGCAAGCCCAAGCTCGGCATAGGGCGTGCCCTTCTGGCGTAACAGCGCGCGGACCGAAATTCCCATCGCCTTGACCAGCTCAATCAGGCGCGCGCGGCTCGGCGGGGCCTTCAAATATTCGATGACCTCAGGCTCTTCGCCGCTTTGCCGGATCATGGCGAGCGTGTTGCGCGACGTGCCGCAGGCCGGGTTGTGATAGATCGTCACGCTCATAAAATCGCCTCGGGATTGAGAGCCGGCGCATCCTTCTCGGGTCGCAGCAACCAAGTCATGACCAGCATGCCAAAGATTGCACCGAAGAGTTCGGCGACAATGAAACCCGGAAGATCGACCGGTCGAATTCCGGAGAACGTATTGGTGAATGAGCGCGCGAGCGCCACCGCAGGATTGGCGAACGATGTAGAGGCCGTAAACCAGTATGCCGCGGTTATGTAAAGTCCGACCAGCCAAGGCACCGCCGCGCGTTGGAAACGGATGCCGGCAAGAATGGTAGCCACAAGGCCAAAGGCCGCTACAGCTTCCGCGAACCATTGCGCGCCGCCGGTTCGGGCCTTCATCGAAGCATCCAGCAGCGGCAGTGCAAACATCCCGTGCGCAATCATGGTGCCAAGAATTCCCCCGAGGATTTGCGCTCCGACATAGAGGGCGGCATCACGGGCACTCAATTCGCGTTTCAACGCAAACACCAGCGACACCGCCGGGTTGAAGTGGGCTCCCGAGATCGGTCCCAGAATTGTAATCAGCACAACCAGAATGGCACCGGTCGGCAGCGTGTTGCCGAGCAGCGCAAGCGCCGTGTCCTTGGTGAGCGTTTCGGCCATGATGCCCGAGCCGACCACGGTCGCAACCAGAAGCGCTGTACCAAGCGCTTCTGCGACAAGACGGCGTGGTAAGCCGTAGCCGGACATCAGCTTGCCTTATCCCGGCCCGAACTCGATCCGTCCATGCGTCCGATTTCGCGCAGTTTGGTTCCGAGCGAAAGCTTGTCGATGCCGCGAAGGGGAAGGCTGGTGAAGATGCCTATACGATTCTTAAGATAACGAAAGGTCGCGACAAACGCAGCCTCCTTCTCCAGGTCCGCGCCTTCGACCGCAGCCGGATCCTCGATACCCCAATGCGCAGTCATCGGCTGGCCCGGCCACACCGGGCAGCTTTCCCCGGCCGCGCTATCGCAAACGGTGAAAACAAAATCCATCACCGGCGCATCAGGTGCAGCGAACTCCTCCCAGCTTTTGGAGCGCATGCCGTCGGCGGGGTAGTTGAGGCTCGCAAGTACTTTGAGCGCGAAGGGATTGATTTGTCCCTTGGGCTGACTTCCGGCTGAGAACGAGCGAAAGCGGTCGCGCCCGTCTTTGCGCATGATCGATTCTGCAAGAATGGAGCGCGCCGAGTTACCAGTGCAAAGAAAGAGAACGTTGTAGATCCTATCGGACATCGGACATCTCCTCCGGAGGACAACAGGGACCAAGCGCCGCCATCAGCGGCGCGCATATTTCCGGGCGCCCGCCGCAACAATCTTTTAGCATGAACAGCATGACGGCCTGAAGCCGCGTAAGATCGCCCCGATAGACGATCGAGCGGCTGAAGCGTTGCGCCCTCACTAACCCCGCGCGCGACATAACCGAAAGATGCGAGGACATGGTGTTTTGCGGCACCGCTAGCGCCCTGGCGATGTCGCCTGCCGCAAGGCCATCAGGTTCGTGCTTCACCAAGAGCTTGAACACATCCAGCCGGGTCGGTTGAGCCAGCGCGGCAAGTGCGAGAATGGCGTCTTCTGATTCCATATATCTAGAGTTATGGATACATGGCGGCCTGTCAAGGCTTGCGGTTTCCGGGAAGCGTCGTAGCATCGTTCATCCCCACGGTTTGCCGTAAGCAAGCCGTGAAGCACACCGGCACGACGGATCACGGGCACCATTCCTGCAACAGCGCAGCCGCGCCGTCCGTGCCATGCTCGAATCCCATACTCTTCTGCTTGCCGCCTGCATGTTCCTCGGCGCGGTACTCTACACATCGGTGGGCCATGCCGGAGCATCGGCCTATATCGCCCTGATGGCACTGTTCGGCGTGGCTCCCGCAGTGATGCGGCCCAGCGCGCTCGCGCTCAATATCCTGGTGGCAAGCTTCACGTCATTCCGCTACTTGCGAACGGGGCTATTCCGTTGGCGGACATTGTGGCCTTTCCTGATCGGAGCCTTGCCGTTCGCGGTCGTTGGCGGGGCGGTACAGTTGCCGGGGCAGTTCTATCGGCCGCTTGTCGGGGTGATCCTCCTCATCGCGGGCATTCGGTTTCTATGGCCCAAGGACCTAACCACCAACCAAGCGCCGCGTGATCCTCCCATTATTGCGGGCATCGCCTTTGGCGCGTTGATAGGGCTTCTCTCGGGGTTGACCGGGACAGGGGGCGGCATCTTCCTTTCGCCGATCTTGCTGTTTGCCGGATGGTCCGACACGCGTATCGCTTCCGGCGTCGCGGCGGTGTTCATTCTCGGTAATTCGATCGCCGGACTTCTCGGCAACATTGCCATCGTCAAGTCGTTGCCCGGCGATCTGCCCGTCTATGCCACGGCGGTGATGCTGGGCGCGATTGTTGGGACTACGTTCGGCATCAATTTCGCCGTTACAACGATCCTTAAAGCACTCGGCGTAGTGCTGATGATCGCCGGCTGCAAGTTGATCGGCATCTACTGACCAATACGGGCGCTGCGGACCTTGCGCCAAAATGCCGATTTCTTGAACCGGATCAACGTGATTTGCCCAATCCAGTCCCCCTTTGCGAAAATATTCCGCTTCGCGCCTGACCCAAATCAGTTCACTGAGTCGCGCCATCCCATCCCACAGAGGGGCGTTGCGCAACGTCATCAACGCGGGGCGGGATGCGGTGGACGCGGGCAGCGCGCTTTGACGAAACGTGCTGACGCGGACGGCGAAGTCGTGTGGTCCTGACGCCTCG
>JBGQCE010000462.1:0-3679 GCA_041495185.1 Bradyrhizobium sp. | reverse complement strand
GCGCGGCGGATCGCAGCCGATATTCTCGACGGTGTGCTGCATAAGCACCGCACCCTCGACGAACAGCTCGATGGCGGCGGTGCGCATCCCGGACTGAAAGCTCTCTCCGATCGCGACCGCGCCTTGATGCGGCGGCTGGTCGCAACGATCTTGCGGCGGCTCGGCACGCTCGGCCATGTGCTGTCGCGGCTGCTCGATCGCGGCATCCCGACCGACGCGCCGCGCGCACAGAGCGCGCTTCTGATCGGGGCCGCTCAAATTCTCTGGATGGACGTGCCCGATCATGCTGCGGTCGATCTGTCGGTGCGGCTGGTGCAGTCTGACCGGCGCGCCGCAAAATATGCCGGGCTCGTCAATGCGGTGCTGCGCCGCTGCGCGCGCGAGGGGCAACCGCTGATCGACGAGGTCAAGCCGCAGACGCTCGATGTTCCGCCGTGGCTGCTGGCGCGCTGGATCAGCCACTATGGCGAGGCGGTTGCACGCGACATCGCGGTTGCGATCAGCCATGAGCCCTCGCTCGATATCACCGTGAAATCGGACGCCGCACAGTGGGCGACACGCCTGCACGGCGAAGTCCTGCCGACAGGGACCGTGCGCACGCTGCTGCAGGGCTCGGTGACGATGCTGCCGGGCTTCACTGAGGGCCATTGGTGGGTACAGGACGCCGCTGCCGCATTGCCGGCGCGCTTGTTCGGCGACGTCGCCGGCAAATCCATCGCCGACCTCTGCGCGGCGCCCGGCGGCAAGACGGCGCAGCTCGTCCACGCCGGCGCGCGCGTCACCGCGGTCGACCGTTCGCCAGGCCGCATGGCGCGGCTGCGCGACAATCTCGCACGCCTCGCGCTGGAGGCAGAGACCGTGGTCGCCGACGCCGCCGAGTGGCAAGGGGGAAAAAGCGGCGAAGGCTTCGACGGCATTCTGATCGATGCACCCTGCAGCTCGACCGGCACCATCCGCAGGCATCCCGATGTCGCCTGGCTCCGGCAGGAAAGCGACATCACGGCACTGACGTCGTTGCAGAAGCGCCTGCTGCAAAAGGCGGTCACGCTGCTCAAGCCGGGCGGGACGCTGGTCTATTGTACCTGCTCGCTGGAGCCTGAAGAGGGCGAGCAGGCCATATCGGCGCTTCTCGCCACTGAGCCCGCCATGCGCCGCGCACCGATCGAGGCCAGCGAGGTCGCGGGCCTCTCCGAAATCCTGACCGCCGAAGGCGACCTGCGCACCCTGCCCTGCCACCTGCCGCATCAAGACCCCCGCTTGAGCGGGCTCGACGGCTTTTACGCCGCAAGGCTGGTTAAATCCTGATTTTGCACTGTATTTCCTCCCCGCCCGCCTGATTCGCGCGGTTTCAAGATGGTGTCTTGGCCGCGTTTCCGGATTAAAAGGATTCGCTTAGAATCCTCCCAATCAAGGTAAGGCGTGTCGGTCGCTCAACGCAGACGCATCTCGACGCTGATCATGGGCCGCTTCGCGCGGAACATGATGGCGCGCGCAAGCGGCGGCTCGGTGGCGCTGTCGCGGCTATGGCCGGGCCGCACCGATCGCCTGATCATTGCCCCGCACGACCTGCGCACCGCCGACGCCACCCGCGCGGCTGAAATCTACGCCGGCCGCTTTGTGTTCGCCGGCAAGATCGTGACCTGCCACGGGCGCTCGATCTTCGATCTCGAGCCGCCGTCGGAAGACTGGGAGGTGGCGCTGCTCGGCTTCGGATGGCTGCGGCATTTGCGCGCCGCCGACACCGCGCTGACCCGTGCCAATGCGCGCTCGCTGGTCGACGACTGGATTTCCAATCCGGCGCAGAAACGCCCCGTCGGCCGCCGCGCCGACGTGCTGGCGCGCCGCGTGATTTCGTTGCTATCGCAGGCGCCCCTGGTGCTCGGCGATACCGACGGCAAATTCTATCGGCGGTACTTGCGCGGGTTGGCGCGCGAGATCCGCTATCTGCGCTACACGATGCTGGATATCGACGGCGTGCCGCGGCTGCAGGTGCTGATTGCGCTGTGCTACGCCTCGCTCTGCCTCGCCAACCAGGGGCGGCACATCCGCGCCGCCACGCGCAAGCTCTCCGACGAGTTGCAGCGGCAGATACTCCCCGACGGCGGACACATTTCGCGCAATCCCGGCGCGCTGATCGAGCTATTGATCGACCTGTTGCCGCTGCGGCAAACTTTTGCCGCCCGCAACATCGCGCCACCGCCGGCGCTGCTGAACGCGATCGACCGCATGATGCCGATGCTGCGCTTCTTTCGTCACGGCGACGGCAGCTTCGCGCTGTTCAACGGCATGAGCAGCGCGCCGTCCGATTTGCTGGCGACGCTACTCGCCTATGACGACACCCACGGCGCGCCAATGGCGAACATGCCGCACACCGGCTTTCAGCGCATCGATGCCGGCGCGATGACCGTTATCATGGATACCGGCCCGCCGCCGCCGCCGAGCGTCAGTCATGACGCCCATGCCGGCTGCCTTTCGTTTGAATTGTCGTCCGGGCCGAGCCGGATCGTCATCAACTGCGGCATGCCGACGACCGGCCGCGACAACTGGCGCGCCTTTGCGCGCAGCACGGCTGCGCATTCAACGCTGACCTATCACGATACGTCGTCCTGCCAGTTCGTCGAGCTTTTGGCGATGAAGCGGTTGTTGCAGGGCGCGCCCATCATCAGCGGGCCTTCAACTGTGGAAAGCTATCGCGAGGTGGTCGCCAACGGCGTGCTGCTGACCACATCGCATGACGGTTACCTCGCGCGGTTCGGCGTGGTGCATCGCCGGGTGCTGATGGCCGCGCATGACGGCTCCCGGCTCGACGGCGAGGACACGGTGTCGCCGGCGCCGGGTGCCCGCATCAGAGGCAACGAGACCGACTATGCGCTGCGGTTTCATCTGCACCCCGCCGTGAAGGCGAGCCGGCTCAGCGACGCGCGCGGCGTGATGCTGGTATTGCCCAACCGCGACGTCTGGACCTTCGAGGCGCTAGATGACAAGGTCGAGCTGGAAGACAGCGTGTTCCTGGCCGGAAATGACGGCCCCCGCCGCACCGCCCAGATCGTGATTCGGCAGGATTCGCGGCACGCCTCCTCGATCCGCTGGAGTTTTGTGCGCTCGACGACTTCGGCTTCGGCGACCACGGCAAGACGCAACGCGCGCCGCGAGCCGGAATTGCCGCTCTAAAATTGTGGCCAACGCATCGCGCCGCGGCCGCCGCCGGTTTCGTGGCAGACAAAACCATGCTACCCGGCGGGCCTGGCATTCAGGACCCAAAAATGACCGACCATCCGCGCCGCGTAACCCGCGCCCTGCTGTCCGTTTCCGATAAATCCGGACTGATCGAATTCGCCCGCGCCCTGGCCGGCCACGGCGTCGAACTCGTCTCCACCGGCGGCACTGCGAAAGCGATTGCGGGTGCCGGCTTGAAGGTCAGGGATGTTTCGGAGCTCACGGGTTTTCCCGAAATGATGGACGGAAGGGTCAAGACCCTGCATCCCAAGGTGCATGGCGGGCTGCTCGCCATCAGAGACAACGCCGAACATGCCCAGGCGATGAAGGCGCACGGCATCGCGCCGATCGATTTGCTGGTGGTCAATCTTTATCCGTTCGAGGCGACCGTCGATAAAGGCGCCGGCTTCGAGGAATGCATCGAGAATATCGACATCGGCGGCCCCGCGATGATCCGGGCTGC
>JBGQCE010000461.1:0-3679 GCA_041495185.1 Bradyrhizobium sp. | reverse complement strand
GGCATGTTGACGCCCTTGCCCTGGATCGGCTCGACGATGAAGGCGGCAACCTGGCGCGACGACAGCGCCTGCTCCAGAGCAGCGAGATCGTTGAACGGGATCGACGTGCATCCCGGCAATAGCGGCTCGAACCCGCTGCGGAAATTCGGATCGTCGGTCAGCGAAAGCGCGCCATAGGACAGACCGTGAAAGGCATGGGCGCAATACACGATGCCCGGCCGGCCAGTGGCGCCGCGTGCGAACTTGATCGCGGCTTCGACACATTCTGCCCCGGAATTTGCGAAGAAGACCTTGTCCAGATAAGGCATATATTCCAGCAGACGTTCCGCCAGAACGCCGGCGAGCGTCGAAACATCGAGTTGCACGAGATTGGGCAGGTCGCTGTCGAGGACGCTCTTCAATGCCTGGCGCAATGCCGGATGGTTCCGGCCAATCGCAAAAACGCCAAAACCGCTCAGTAGATCGAGGTAGCGTACGCCATCGCGATCGAACAGATACTGGCCTTGGCCTTTCTGAAAGCCGACATCGTAGCCGATCGTCTTGAGGACTCGTACCAATTGCTCATTTAAGTGGCGCGCATGCATGGAACTGCGCTGCGACTGCCGGTCCACAAACATCTCGGAAACGTCTAGATTTGAATATAGCATCAGCTACATACTTCGGTTGATGGCCATTTCGTCAACTGAAAACGCTCAATGCGGCGTTTTGCCCGCGTTCGGATCATCTATTAAGCACAGGTTGGAACCATGTTGCACTGCCAACGAAAAATCATGCTTACCGTCACATCGGGATTATTTTTGGCGACAGGCCTTGCCCCGGCACTGGCGCTGGATCCGACAGGTGACTGGCGGGTGGCGGATGGTGTCGCAAATATTCGGGTAGCACAATGCAACGGAAGCATGTGGGGCGCGGTAGCATGGGAGAAAACACCCGGTGGCCGCGACACCAACAATCCAGATGTCTCAAAACAGAACAGGCCGAGCCTGGGCATGGCGATCCTGATCGACATGAAGAAAAAGCCCGGCGTCGATGCGTGGGAAGGCCAAGTCTATAACGCCAAGGACGGGCAATTCTACAGCTCGACGATCAAGCCGGTCGGCCCGGACCAAATGGAGATTCAAGGCTGCGTGCTGGGCTTTCTCTGCGGCGGCGAAACCTGGACCCGCGTCGCGGGCCCTATTCCCTCAAGCCCTGCCAACAGCATGGCCAAGGGCGCGCCAAAGACCACAGGTGCGTTGCCCAAGACCGCCGCGACCGCCGCGCCGAAGACCACCGGGTCCGTCAGCGCGGCTCCTAAAACGTCGGGACAGAAACTGGCGACATCAGTGCAGCCTGCCGATCCGGTCGGCGATATCTGTCTACTCCCCGAGATCGCGGGGTTTGCCCATTAGCGCCGGCTGGAACAACAGCACCGCCGCAAGCGTCGTGACGAGCGAGAGCGCCAGAAGCTTGCCCATGCTCGCGGTGCCGGGATGGCTGGATAGCCACAGGCTTCCGAACGCCGTGGCCGTCGTCAGCGCACTGAAAAATATCGCGCGCGTCAGACTGGACTGCAGCAAATTCGTTCTGCCCGACCGCCAGGCCGTTACGTAGTAGATCTTGAACGCGACGCCGACGCCGAGCAGTAACGGCAGCGCGACGATGTTGGCGAAGTTGAGCGGCAGCCCGATCAGCACGCAGATTTCCAGCGTCACCGCGCCGGCTACCAGCAGCGGCACCAGCGTCAGCAGCACGTCGGTTATTCGCCGCAGCGCCAGCCAGAGCAGAAAACTGATCACGACCAGCGCGGTGAGCCCGGCGTGGATGAACGCCTTCACGACGGTATCGCCGGATTTGAGAATCGACACCGGTCCGCCGATCGCGTTCGGCTCGGCGTCCAGCACCGCGGCCGCAAACTTGCGCAGCGTGTCGTTGTCGTTGGGGTCGCCGCGCGGCAGCGCCTCGACGCGTTGCAGGCCGTCCTTGGTCTTCCACGAATTCACGAGATCGGCCGGCAGGGTCTTGAGGCTGACCGGCCGGGCCTGCAGCGAATTCTTGAGCCCGTCGAGCACCACCTTCAACGGGTTGACGAAGATGGCCTGCGTCTTGTCGCGCGTGGCTTGATTCGAACTGACGAGCTTCGTCAGCGCGTCCGCAAGCCGCCGCGATGCCGCCGCGCCCGGACCCTTCGCTTCGCCGGCGGCCCTGCGCAGGCTCTCCGCCGATCCCTTCAAGGCCTCGACATTCTCCTCATCGGTGGGCGCGGCATCGATGGAATCCGGGTTGAGCGCGGGATTGAGCACCTTGGCGCCTTGCGCGATCAGCTTCAGTTTCGCCGGCTGGTCTTCGGGCACGAAGCGGTCCAGCGACATCACGCGCAGCACCTCCGGCACCTTTTCCAGCCGGGCCTCGATCTTCTTCGCATCGGCTTCCGAATTCGTCATCACATTGATGGCGTTGGCGCCGGTGTTCGGGTCCTTCCTCAAATCGAGAAAGGTCGCGATCGATTCAACCTTGGGACTGCGCAGGTTGATCGGGTTGAAGTCGAATCTGAGGAAATAAAGCAGCGGCAGGCCTGCGACCGCGATCAGAAGCGTGCCGACAATAATGATGACGCGATAATCTTCGAGGAAACGATCGACCGGCGCCAGGAACGCATAGCCGACCGGCTCTTTTTCCCCGGGCGGGTTGAGCAAGCTCAGCAACGCCGGCAGCACCGTGATGCTTGAAAGAAACGCAACCAGCATGCCGACGCCGGCGATCTCGCCGAGTTCCGATACGCCCTTGTAGTCGGTCGGCAGGAACGAGAGGAATCCGGCTGCGGTGGCCATCGCGGCCAGTGATAGCGGAACCGCGGAGCGTTCGGCCGCCTGCACCAGCGCGGCCTGCAGATCGTTGCTCTTGAAGCGTTCCGACCGGTAGCGGACGCTGTACTGAATGCCGAAGTCCACGCCCAATCCGACGAAGAGAACGGCGAACGCGATCGAAAGCAGGTTCAGCGAACCCACCATCATCAATCCGACGGCGGTGGTGATGGAAAGACCGATAAAGAGGTTCACAAACACCGCCGAGATGATCTTCGGCGAATGCAGCGCCATCCAGAGAATGAACAGCACCACGAGAACGGTGCCGATCCCGTTGACCACAGCGCCGTCGGCAACGGTCGCGAATTCCTCATTGGCGATCGGAACCGGTCCGGTCAGCCTGATCCGCGCGCCATATTCACCCGCGAGATTGAGATCGCTCGCCGCCTGCCGGATCGCGTCGGTCGCATCCTTGCCCGGCTCCAGCGCATTGAAATCGAGGATCGGCTTGAATTCGATGAAGGCGCGGCGATCGGAATCGGTCAGGGGCTTGTCGCTGGTGAGTTCGCGCCAGGAGAACGTCCCGGAACCGGTGTTCAACACGTTCTCGACGGTCTGGGCGATCAGATTGAAGGGCCGCTCGGTGCTATCAAGCTTGACCTGTCCGCGCTTGATGCCGGCGAGCCCGGTTTCCAGCGCGCCGGTCAATCCCCGCAGGCTGGGATCGCCGGCCATGATTTCGATCAGGGGCGCTCCGGATTCGAATTGCCCGGTCAGCCGGCCGACCTCCGCCACGGGAAGGAACAACAGCCCGTTCTTTTCAAAGAATTCTCCGGAGCCGAGCGGTTGAAGCGATTCGAAATGCTTGGCATCGCCAGACAGCTTCTGTGCGAGCG
>JBGQCE010000460.1:0-3680 GCA_041495185.1 Bradyrhizobium sp. | reverse complement strand
GACCGACGATACGTTACCGGTGACCCCGCGCGCCATCCGCGACGAGATGATCGCGTTCGGCATCATGACGGTGCTGTTGGTGGTCGTGCCGTTCACCGGCGTTTACCCGTTCTTCGTGATGCAGGCGCTGTGCTTTGCGCTATTGGCCTGCGCCTTCAACCTGCTGATCGGTTACGGCGGACTATTGTCGTTCGGCCACGCGATGTTTCTGGGCACGGCCGGCTACATAACCGCGCATGCGCTGAAGGTGTGGGGCGTTACGCCTGAGCTTGGAATTCTGATCGGCACCGCGGGCGCCGCCGGGCTCGGCGTCATCACCGGTCTCGTCGCGATCAGGCGCCAGGGCATCTATTTCGCGATGATCACGCTCGCGTTGTCGCAGCTGTTGTATTTCATCTACCTGCAGACGCCGTTCACCCATGGCGAGGACGGTATCCAGGGCATTCCGCAGGGGCACCTGTTCGAAATTTTCAATCTCGCCAATCCGACCATACTTTATTACGTCATCCTCGGCGGGTTCCTGCTCGGCTTTCTCTTGATCTTTCGCACCATCAACTCGCCGTTCGGCGAGGTGCTGAAAGCGATCCGGGAAAACGAGCAGCGGGCGATCTCGCTCGGCTACAAGACCGATCAGTACAAGCTGCTCGCCTATATCCTGTCCGGCACGCTGGCCGGCTTTGCCGGCTCGCTGAAGGTGTTCGTGGCGCAGAATGCCTCGCTCACCGACGTGCACTGGACCATGTCGGGCGAGATCGTGCTGATGACGCTGGTAGGCGGTCTCGGCACCGTGTTCGGCCCGGTGGTCGGCGCCTTCGTGATCATCGCCATGCAGCAATATCTGGCCGGGTTCGGGCAGTGGGTGACGGTAATCCAGGGGGGGATCTTCGTGATCTGCGTGCTGACGTTCCGCCGCGGCGTGATCGGCGAGATCGCGCATTATTTCCGGCGGTCGCTCTAAAACGGCCGATTTCGGGAACATTTTCGACCCTACAAAGCGGTGGATGAACCGGTACCACCCGCCGCCCGCTAGGCGCTTTCCCCGGAAAATGGTTTATGACACCAGCGTGACAGGCCGCCTCGGCCGGCCATTTCTGCGACAATGGATATGACCCATGCTGATGCGCTGGTTTCGCGCCTTTCTCCCGACGGAGGAACGGTTTTTCGATCTGTTTGCCCGGCATTCCCAGACCTGCGTGCAGGGCGCGCTGGCGTTGCAGGGCATGCTGCGCGGCGGCGAGGAAACGTCGGTATTCTGCCAGCGCGTCAATCAGTTTGAAAACGACGCCGACAATATCACCCGCGAGGTGCTTACTGCGGTGCGCCGGACGTTTATCACCCCGTTCGACCGCGGCGACATCAAGAACCTGATCACCTCGATGGACGACGCCATCGACCAGATGCAGCAAACCGCCAAGGCGGTCATCCTGTTTGAGGTCCGCACCTTCGAGCCGCCGATGCGTGAAATGGGAACGCTGCTGGTCGAGTGCGCAAATCTGGTCGGTCGCGCCCTGCCGCTGCTGCAATCGATCGGCAGCAATGTCGCGATGCTGACGGCGATCACCGAGGAACTCGGAAAGCTGGAGGGCCGGGTCGACGATCTCCACGATATCGGCCTGAAGGAACTTTTCCTCAAGCACCGCAATGCCAACACGATGGACTTCATCGTCGGCGCCGAGATCTACGACCATCTCGAGAAAGTCGCCGATCGGTTCGACGACGTTGCGAACGAGATCAACAGTATCGTGATCGAACAGGTATAGGGCAGGGCCGCGCAGTGGATGCCACGCTTGGTCTTCCGATTCTGGTCGGATTAATCGCAGTCGCGCTGCTGTTCGACTTCCTCAACGGATTGCACGACGCCGCCAACTCGATTGCGACGATCGTATCGACCCGGGTGCTGCGGCCGCAATACGCCGTGCTGTGGGCCGCATTCTTCAATTTCGTCGCCTTCATGGTGTTCGGGCTCAACGTCGCGCATACCATCGGCACCGGGATCATCGAACCCAGCGTCATCGATGCGCAGGTGATCTTCGCCGCGTTGATGGGAGCTATCGTCTGGAACCTGATCACATGGGGATTGGGGATACCGTCCAGCAGTTCGCATGCCCTGATCGGGGGATTGGTCGGGGGTGGCATGGCCAAGGCCGGAATTTCGGCCGCGGTCTGGAGCGGCCTGTCAAAGACATTGCTCGCCATCGTGCTGTCGCCGCTGGTCGGATTTTTGCTGGCGCTGGTGCTGGTCGCGATCGTGTCCTGGGCATCGGTACGCTCGACGCCATACGCGGTCGATCGCGCCTTCCGTATCCTGCAATTCGTTTCGGCGTCGCTGTATTCGCTCGGTCATGGCGGCAACGATGCGCAAAAGACCATGGGCATCATCGCGGTGCTGCTCTACTCACAAGGATATCTTGGCGAGCATTTTTCAGTGCCATTCTGGGTTGTGCTGGCGTGCCAGGCGGCGATGGCATTGGGCACCTTGATGGGCGGCTGGCGGATTGTCCGCACCATGGGCTTGAGGATCACCAAACTGACGCCGATGCAGGGATTTTGCGCGGAGACCGGCGGGGCCGCGACGCTGTTCATCGCGACCTGGCTAGGCGTTCCCGTCTCCACCACGCACACCATCACCGGCGCCATCGTCGGCGTCGGCGCGGCGCGGCGGGTCTCGGCGGTGCGCTGGAACGTGGCGAGTTCGATCGTTTATGCCTGGGTGATCACGATTCCCGCCTCGGCCGGCGTTGCGGCGCTGGCGTATTGGGCGGTGCAGTTGCTGCGATAATCGAATACCCCTCCGACTGGAGTTAAGCCGCGTAATCCCTATATGGATTGTGCCGATCCTTCTTGATCCGGTCCGGTTTCCCTGCCAAACGCTCAGCCCTCATGTCCGACCTCGCCATTGCAACCGAATCGCCGTCCCGTTCGCCGCTCGCCCGAGAAGTGGCGCGGCGGCGGACCTTTGCGATCATCTCGCATCCGGACGCCGGCAAGACCACGCTGACCGAGAAATTGCTGCTGTTCGGCGGCGCGATCAATCTCGCCGGCCAGGTCAAGGCCAAGGGCGAACGGCGCAACACCCGTTCCGACTGGATGAAGATCGAGCGCGAGCGCGGCATTTCCGTCGTGACCTCGGTGATGACCTTCGAGTTCGAGGGTCTGGTGTTCAACCTTCTGGACACGCCGGGCCACGAAGACTTTTCCGAGGACACCTACCGGACGCTGACCGCGGTCGACTCCGCCGTGATGGTGATCGACGCCGCCAAGGGTATCGAGGCACGGACGCGAAAGCTGTTCGAGGTCTGCCGGCTGCGCGATATTCCCATCATCACCTTCATCAACAAGATGGACCGCGAGAGCCGCGACACCTTCGATCTGCTCGATGAAATCGAAAAGACGCTGGCGCTCGACACCACCCCGATGACCTGGCCGGTCGGCCGCGGCCGCGATTTCCTCGGCACCTATGATGTCTCAACCGGTGGTGTGCGCCTGCTTGAGGGCGGCGGCGCCAAGACCGGCGCGGCGCAACAGATCGATATCGCCGAACTTGCGGGCCGTAATGCCAATCTCGACGTCGGTGCGATCAAGGATGAACTGGCGCTGGTTTCCGAAGCCTGCAAACCGTTCGAACTCGCTGCGTTTCGCGAGGGCCATCTGACGCCGGTGTATTTCGGCAGCGCGCTGCG
>JBGQCE010000459.1:0-3685 GCA_041495185.1 Bradyrhizobium sp. | reverse complement strand
CGACAGCGCGACCGCGGCGAGCGTGCCGAGCAGCGTCGCAATCGTGGCGGAAGCCGCCGCGACGCGAAAGCTCATCCAGGCCGCCTCGATCATGGCGCGGTCGTTGAAGAATTCGCGATACCAGCGCAGCGACCAGCCGCCCCATACCGTGACCAGCCGCGAGGCGTTGAACGAATAGATCACGAGGATCACGATCGGCAGGTACAGAAATGTCAGGCCCAGCGCGAGCGAGACGGCGTTGAAGGGAGATAGTCTGTTCAGCCTGCGGGCGGTCATCGCGCGGCTTCCAGCTGGCGGCGCTGCAGCCGGTCGTAGAAAACCAGCGGCGCCAGCAGCAACAACAGCAGCACCACCGCGACCGCGGACGCCACCGGCCAATCCTTGTTGGTGAAGAATTCCAGCCACAGGGTCTGGCCGATCATCATGGAACTGGAACCGGCCAGCAGATCGGGAATCACGAATTCACCGACGATCGGAATAAAGCACAGCAATACGCCTGCGCCTATGCCCGGCAACGACAGCGGAAACGTCACCAGCCAGAACGCACTTCGCGGCGAGGCGCCGAGATCGCTTGCTGCCTCCAGCAGCGCCGGCTCCATCTTGGCGAGGACGGCATAGAGCGGCAGGATCATGAACGGCAGATAGGAATAGACGATGCCGAGATACATCGCGCTGTCGGTGGAAAGCCACACCACCGGCATTGAGACCAGATGCAGCGCGAGCAGGATTTTGTTGAGCAGGCCGTCGTGCTGCAGGATGTTGATCCAGGCATAGATGCGGATCAGAAACGAGGTCCAGAACGGAACGATCACCAGCATCATGGCGACCCCTTGCCAGGTCCGCGGCAGCCGCGCCATGCCGTAGGCGATGGGATAGCCGATCGCGAGCAGGATCGAGGTCGAGATCGCTGCGACAATAAGGCTGCGCAGATAGGACAGGATGTAAAGATTATCGGAGACCAGCAGCTTGAAATTATCCGCTGACAGCCCGGCCGCCGCCGCCTTGATCGCCGCAACGCCTTGCGTCAGGTCGAACACCGGCAGATAGGGCGGCTGCGCGATCGCGGTCTGCGACAGGCTGATCTTCAGCACGAAGCCGAACGGCACCAGGAAGAACAGCACCATCCACAGTGAGGGCGCGATCGCCGCAAGGCGCGCCGGACGCGTGAAGATGCCGCGCTCGCTCATTGCTCCAGCACCACGCAATCGTCGGGCGAAAACCACGCCACCACGCGCTGGCTCGCGCTGTAGGCATCGATATCGATCCGCGTCGTGTTCGCCATCGATGAACGCACGACAGCGCCGGAATCGAGCTTCACCTTGTAGGTGGTAACGCCGCCGAGATAGCCGACATCGGTCACGACGCCTTCCAGCCGGTTGATCGAATGCGCATTGAGCGCGTCCGATACCGGACCGCGGCGCGACAGCTTGACCTTTTCGGGCCGGATCGCGACGCTGATGACGGTCTTGGTGATCGGCTGGCGCGGCTCGGCGACGGCGATCGTTCCCGCCTCCTTGGTCGCAATCATCAGGCGACCCGCCTCGTGCGACAAGACCTGTCCGTCGAACATATTGACGTCACCGACGAACTCGGCGACCCAGCGCGAACGGGGCGCCTCGTAAAGCTCCCGCGGCGTCGCGACCTGATCGAGACGGCCGGCATCCATCACCCCGATCCGGTCGGCCACCGTCATCGCCTCTTCCTGATCGTGGGTGACGATGATGAAGGTCATGCCGAGGCGCCGCTGCAATTCCTTCAATTCGAACCGGGTGCTTTCGCGCAGCTTCTTGTCGAGCGCGGCCAGCGGCTCGTCGAGCAGCAGCACCTGCGGACGGCGTGCCAATGAGCGCGCCAGCGCCACGCGCTGCTTCTGACCGCCGGAGAGCTGATCCGGCATTCGCTTCGCCATGCCGTCGAGCTTGACCAGCGCGATCAGCTCGGCCACCCGGGTATCGATCTGCGAACGCGGCATACGAGCGCGTTTCAATCCGAACGCGATGTTGTCGCGCACGGAAAGATGCGGAAACAGCGCGTAGTTCTGGAACATCATGTTGACCGGACGCTGGTGCGGCAGAACCTGCGCGATGTCCTTGCCGTCAAGCAGGATGCGGCCTTCGTCCGGCGTCTCGAAGCCGGCGAGCATCCGCAACAGCGTGGTCTTGCCGCAGCCGCTTGGACCGAGCAGGGCGAAAAATTCGCCGGCCCTGATGTCGAGCGACAGCCGGTCCACCGCCCTGAACACACCGAACTTCTTCACCACCGCGTCGATGCGCAGCAGGGGAATGTCGGCCGCTTCCGCGCCCGGTCCGCCCTTCGATAATTCCTCAGCCATGATCCTTGCCAGCCCAATGTCCGATCCACGCTAATGACTGATCGAAGCCGGCTCAACCGTATCGGCGAGGAAAAAGCCCTCCCATTGAGCGAGAACAGCCGTTACGATTGATCCCAGCCAAGGAAATTGGCAGCCCGGAGATCAGGAGGAGATGTATGCGGCGCAGACAATTCCTTAAAGTTGCTGCGGCTGCGGCGGGTAGCAGTCTGCTGACGCGAATTGGCCCCGCCAGTGCGCAGTCGCTGGCCGGCAAGCAGATTCGTCTCATCGTCCCGTTTCCGGCTGGCGGACCAACCGACATCGTGGCGCGGCCTCTCGCTCAAATGCTGGGTGATGCCATCAAGGCGGTTGTCCTGGTCGATAATCGCGGAGGCGCAGGCGGTTCGTTAGGGGCCGACGCCGTAGCCAAGTCGGCGCCCGATGGCCAGACGCTGCTGATGGCCACGGTCGGCACGCACGCCATCAACCCCGCCCTCTATAAAAATTTGTCCTACGACGCCGAACGCGATTTCACGGCGATCGCCCTGGTGGCGCAGGGTCCGGTGGCCGTCGTCGTGCATCCCTCGCAGCCGGTGACAAATCTCGCGGAACTGGTCGCGCTCGCCAGGCGCATGCCCGGCAAGCTGAACTACGGTTCGGCCGGCGTCGGCACACCCGGACACCTGACCGCCGAGATGTTCAAGACCGCAGCCGGCATCGATATTCAGCACATCCCCTACAAAGGCAGCGCGCCCGCCGTGACCGACCTGTTGGGTGGCCAGATCCAGATCATGTTCGATCCGCTGCAATCGGTGTTGTCGAACGTGGTGGCGGGCAAGCTGCGCGCCCTTGCGATCTCGAGCAAGGCACGCTCATTTGTGCTGCCCAATGTTCCCACCGTCGCCGAGTCCGGCTTTGGCGGCTTCGAGACAACCGCATGGTGGGGGGTGTTTGCACCGGCGAGGATGCCTGACCCCCTGACGGCCATGCTTGCCGGTGAAATCGAACAGATCGTGGGCAGCGAGGCGTTCCGCCGGCAGCTGGAGCCCTTGGGCGTGGTCCCCACCGTGCTCAGCCGGGTTAAGTTTTCCGAATTTCAGCATGCCGAGCTGGCGAAATGGGCCAAGGTCGTGCGTGAAGGCGGCGTAAGGATTGATTGAACTCGATGAAGCTCAACGACGAAGAGAACGATATCCTGGCCGGCAAGGCCGGCCCCGTTCCGCAGCAGGCTTTGCAGCACCAGATGAAGGTCGGCGAATTCTTCGGCGCCGAAGATTTCGTTGCCGTGACGCAAGCCCACCTGATGGCGGATACCGAAAGCCTTGGCGAAGCCGGCGTGCGGTGGCTGGAGGGCCTGGCCGCGACCACCAGCGG
>JBGQCE010000458.1:0-3718 GCA_041495185.1 Bradyrhizobium sp. | reverse complement strand
GCCGTTATCAGCGAGGCGATCACGTCGGGACTGGCGCCCGGCAATTGCGTCGTCACCTGCACCGTCGGGAAATCGACCTGCGGTAACGCCGAGACCGGCAGCGCCCAGTAACCAAGCGCCCCGCCGATCAACAGCGCGATCCCCAGCAGCGAGGTCGCAATCGGCCGGCGAATGAATGGTTCGGAGACGCTCATGGGTGCGTGCTCATGCTTTGCGAAGTCAGGTGTTCAAGTCAGGAATTTTGCCGGCGATGATTTTTTGGGTCATGGCTGCGACTTCGCTGCGCCGCCCGACTGCTCGCCTCCTTGCGCGGGTGTGGCTTGGCCCTTTTGATCGCCCTCGCCCTTCTTGCCGCGGCGCTCGCCTTGCGCGTCCTTGGCTTGGCTGTCCTTGACTTGACTGTCCTTGACTTGCCCGTCCTTGCCCTGCGGGCCCCGGCTGCCTTTTTTACGCGGTGCGAGATCGGCCGCCGGCGTCTGCTCGTCCTTGCCGATGATAACCCTTGCGCCATCGGACAGATTGGCAAAGCCGGTGGTCACCACGCGATCGGCGGGCGTTAGTCCGCTCGCGATCACCGCGTCCGTTTCGTTCTGCTGCGTCACCACAACCGGTTTCGCCGTCGCAATATTGCCGTCGCCGACGACGTAGCTGAACGTCCCGGCGGGACCACGCTGCACGGCCGAAGTCGGCACCACCACCGCCTTCATGAGAGTGTCGACCTTGAGCCGCACATTGACGAATTGCCCGGGCCAAAGCTGAAAACTGGCATTGGGAAATTCGGCCTTGAGCTTCAGGGTTCCGGTGGTTGGATCGACCTGGTTGTCGATGCCTTTCAGCGTGCCGCTGTCGATCACCGTGGTGCCGTCATTGCCGAAGACATCGACCGATAGCGCGCCCTTGGCGGATGCGGCATTGACCCGCACGATCTGCTGCTGCGGCAGGCTGAACTGCACCGCGATCGGCTGCAGCTGCGTGATGATGACGAGCCCGGTGACGTCGGCGGCATGAATGATGTTGCCCTGATCGACCTGACGCAGTCCGGCCCGGCCCGACAATGGCGCAATGATCCTGGTATAGCCGAGCATTGCCTGCGCATTGTCGATCGCGGCCTGATCGGAATTCACCAGCGCCTCCTGCTGGGCGACGACGGCGCGTTGCGTATCGGCCTGCTGCTTGGAGCCGGCGTTGGAGGCGGCCAGTTGCTGATAACGTATCAGGTCGAGGCGCTGGTTTGCGAGCAGCGCTTCATCCTGCGCCTTCTTGGCGACGGCCTGATCGTACTGCGCCTTGTAGATCACCGGATCGATCTCGCCGAGCACATCGCCCTTCTTGACGTCCTGCCCTTCGGTGAAATTGACCGCGATCAGTTTGCCGTCGACCTGGGAACGCACAATCACGGTGTTCAGCGCGCGGACGGCGCCGACGCCATCCAGATAAACCGGCACGTCCTGGATGCGCGGGGTCGCCGCCAGCACGGGCACGGGCAGATCGGGACGCACCCCGTTCGCGGCCTGCTTTTGCTGCAGCGACGTCCAGGCGATGTAGCCGAGCCCGCCGAGGATCAGAAGCGTAATCGCAATCGAAACCGTGCGGCGGCGCGCGCGCGAAGCGACGCGGACAACGCGCTCGCCGGCGGCATCAGCGGTTTCATTCAAATCCGGCTTAAAGAGCATCGACCGGCCTCTCCATCCTCGGCTCCCAGCCGCCCCCCAGCGCCTGGTACAGGCTGACGATCGCGAGCAGCCGGGCAAGCTGTGCCTGCCAAAGCGAATCTTCCGCCTGAAATAGCGTCACTTGCGTATTTAGCACAGTTATGATGTCCGCGGTCCCGGCCCGAAGCTGCTGCTCGGACAATTGAAAGGCCCGCCGCGAGGCTGCCAACACCTCTCGCTGCAGCCGCAGCTTCACGGTGGTCTGCTTGATCGAGACCAGTGCATTGTCGACATCGGCAAACGCCGAGACCACTGACTTTCGGTAAGCCTGCAGCAATTCATCCTGCCTGGCCCTGGTGAATTCGAAATTGCCGAGAATTCTTCCACCGTCGAAGATCGGCTGCGTCAGGCTTCCGACCACGCTGAAGAACGCCGCATGGGGCTGGAACAGCGACACCAGCGCCGAACTTTGATAGCCGCCCTGCCCGGTCAGCTGGATGCTTGGAAAAAACTGCGCGCGGGCGTTGCCGACATTGGCGGTGGCTGACGCGAGCTGCGCCTCCTGGCGTCTGATATCCGGCCGCTGCGTCAGCAACTCCGACGGCAAACCGGGGCTCACGCGCGGTGACGAAATCTGATTGAGCGAGCCGCCGGTGACGTTCACGCTTTCCGGCGGCCGTGCTACCAGCGTCGCCAGCGCATTGATGTTCTGCGCCAGCGTTTGCCGCAGCGGCGGTACGGCGGCGCGCTGATTGGCGAGAACGGCTTCCTGCTGCGCCACGTCGAGGTCAGTTCCGGTGCCGGCTTTGAGCCGTTGCTTGATCGCCTCGAGAATGCGTGTCGCGCTGGCGATATTTTGCCGGGCGGTACGAAGCCGGTCTTGTGAGGCGAGAACCTGAAAATAGGCATTGGCGAGGCTGGTCAGCGTGGTAAGCGCGACCACATCGCGATCAAAGCAGTTCGCGATCGCGGTTTCCTCCGCCGCCTGCGCGGCATCGCGGTTCTTGCCCCAGAAGTCGAGTTCATAGCTGGCGCTGAGCGAGGATGAATAGTTGACCACCTCACGTCCGCCATTGCTCAATCCGCTGGCGCTCGAGCCCGAGGTACGGGAATAGGTCTCCGAACCCCCGCCGCTGAGGCTCGGCAGCAGCGCTGCGCCCGCCACACGCGCCTGCGCGTCGGCCTGGATGAAGCGCGCGGTGGCGGCTGCGATGTCCAGATTGACCTTCTGGGCTTCCTCCATCAGAACAGTCAATTCCGGCGAACGAAATCCGCGCCACCAGTCGAGCGTCGGGGGCGCGTCCGGGTCGGTCAATCGCGCGGCCTTGTAGCCATCGGGAATGTCGAGGGCCGGATCGGGGACATCCTGGGTCAGGACGCAGCCGACAGAACTGGCGACAACGCACAGCGCCGCGAGCCATCTCGCCGCGCGATCCAGACAAGGGAAGGCAACAGGCAGGCGCTCGAGCGCGACGCCCGGGAATTTCTCGCTCACGTCAGCCCTCCGCCGGGCAAAAGCCCGGCATCTGACGCTGCGAGAACCGCCAGACCGATTCGCGGGCGCTTGGGGGAACTGGCTGCGATACGTTCACCGGTGTGCTGTTTCCTTGGGGAACCTGACCGCCATACTAGCCGGGGGATCATGGCGCGCACAGTCCTGTTCCGCGCTCTGTCCCCCGTGATGCTGTTGCATTCACAGGCTCCGCCCGCCGGCAGGAATTTCAGAGTTCTCTCTATTTCATTGGACTTTCGCAGATCGGCACGGTCAGGGGGTGCGGCAATCTTACCAACATTTCATGTTATTTTGGTCGCTCGGTGATTCGAGATCGCCGCCCGGCATGCCGCTCACACCCCCGCTGAAACTTTCGCTCGCAATGCACCGTATCTCGTCCATCAACGGATACAGCCTGTTCCAGACCTATCGTCGCGAAGTCGATTTCATCCAGCGTTACGTTTTTCCCGGCGGAATGCTGCCCTCGCCGCAGGTGCTGAAATCGCTCGGCGAACGGTTCGGCGTTCCCGTCATTCGAGAACGCATTTTCGGACAAGATTATGCCAAGACACTC
>JBGQCE010000457.1:0-3724 GCA_041495185.1 Bradyrhizobium sp. | reverse complement strand
TGCGGGCGTCCGAAGAGGTTCGCCGCAACGTCGATGTGTTTCATCCGCAAGCCGGCGGCCTTGCCGGCTTAGGCGAACGCGTCCGCCAAAGCTTCGATCTGAAAAACATCCTCAACCGCGGCCGGCTGATACGGGGGTCCGCGGCATGAAGACCGAATTCAGCCTCGCCCAACTGGCCGATCCCGATATCGCGGAAGCCGACAAGATTTTGCGCGCCTGCGTGCATTGCGGATTTTGCACCGCGACCTGTCCGACCTATGTGCTGCTCGGCGACGAACTGGATAGCCCGCGCGGCAGGATCTATCTCATCAAGGAGATGCTGGAGAAGGACCGGCCGCCGACCGCCGAAGTGGTCAAGCACATCGACCGCTGTCTCTCCTGCCTCGCCTGCATGACCACCTGTCCGTCGGGCGTGAACTACATGCATCTGGTCGATCAGGCGCGGGTAAGGATCGAAAGGGAATATAAGAGGCCGCTGACCGAGCGGGCGTTGCGGGCGGTTCTTGCCTGGGTACTGCCGCGGCCCGAATTGTTTCGCCTGAGCATGATCCTGGCGCGGATCGGCCAGCCGTTGGCCGCGCTGCTGCCGGCCTCCACGGCGGCATCGGCAACGCCGACTTTCTTGCGGCGGATCAAGGCGATGCTGGCTCTGGCGCCGCGCAGCCTGCCGGCGCCGGGACCATCAGGCGGAAGCGTTTTTCCACCCATTGGCACAAGGCGCGGACGCGTCGCGCTGCTGCAGGGCTGCGCCCAACAGGTGCTGGCGCCGCGCATCAATCAGGCCGCCATCAATCTCCTGACGCGTCACGGCATCGAGGTCGTGCTGGTCAAGGACGAGCAATGCTGCGGCGCGCTGACCCATCACCTCGGACGCGACGGCGACGCACTGGCGCGCGCGCGCGCCAACATCACCGTCTGGCTCGCGGAAGCCGGGCGGGACGGCCTCGATGCCATCCTGGTGACGACATCGGGCTGCGGGACTGTGATCAAGGACTATGGTTTCATGCTGCGCGAGGACCGCGACTTCGCAGGCCCTGCGGCGAAGATCTCCGCGCTGGCCAAGGATATCACGGAGTATATTGGCGGCATCCCACTGCAGCCATCGCAGCAACACGGCGATATCGTCATCGCCTATCACGCGGCCTGTTCGCTGCAGCACGGACAGAAAATCACGCAAGCCCCGAAAGAATTGCTTTCCAAGAACGGATTCGTGGTGAAAGATGTACCCGAGAGCCATTTGTGTTGCGGTTCGGCGGGGACGTACAACATTCTCCAGCCTGACATTGCGAACAGGTTGCGCGATCGAAAGGTCGCCAACATTGCGATGGTCAAGCCGGACATGATTGCCGCGGGCAATATTGGATGCATGGTGCAGATTGCCGGCGGTACGTCAGTTCCTGTGGTGCACACGATTGAGCTTCTCGATTGGGCGACAGGCGGTCCCCGGCCAGGATTGAACTGATCGATTGGCCCCGCGCTTGAGGCGGACGACTTGAAACGCCTGATAGACATGGATCGGCGGCAACAGGAGGATCACGATGGCTAAAGGCAAGAAGAAAAAAGGCAAGAAAACAAAGAGCAAGAAAAAGGTTGTGACGGCGAAGAAAAAATCCGCGAAGAAATCTTCGAAGAAGTCTGCAAGGAAGTCGGCGAAGAAGGCCAAGAAGTCGGCAAAGAAATCCGCCAAGAAGTCGAAGGCGCCGAAAAAATCAGCCAAGAAGGCCAGCGCCAGGAAGAGCCCTGCCAGGAAGAAGGCAGCTCCCAAGCCTGCCGCGGCCAAGCCTGCAGCGCCGATGGCCGCCCCGGCCCCGGCTCCTGCGCCCGCCCCATCGGCGCCGAGTTGGGCCGCACCCAGTCCGGCCCCCGCGCCGTCATGGGGACATAGCTCGTCCTCCGATGGAGACGACCACAACAGCTAAGCGCGCCCCGATGAGAGCCCCGGTTCTGATTGAATCAGAACCGGGGCTCTAATCTTTTGTTTTGACGCGTTTTCTTTACACGAACCGGAATCCACTTCGCTCGAAAACGCTTTAAACGGGGTCATGTTTCAAGGCCGCAGCCCCGTCGCTGCGGCTTTTTTGTTGCGGAGACCGTGAGGCCTTCCGGCCAGGGTGAGGCCTTCCGGCCAGGGAATGCTGATTCGATTGACACCACCGGCCAGCCGATCGACCCGGCTTTCCCTGCGGTCGAATGCGCGCCCGGCGCCGGTCCGGACGCGCCGAAATCGGTCAAGATTGTTGTCGGAATGCAACACACGCCGACAACTTTTCCTGGAACGGTCATAACGCCTAAAAAGGCGGCACATGCTTGTCTTTTTTGCTTCACTCAACCGATGGCGCGTTCCAGATTGCGGCCACGTTAAGGAATTTCGCTGCAGTCGGTTATCGTTTGTCCCTGGGGGCGCCGGAATCGGACTGATCTTAAAATGTGATGGGGATCGTCATGAAGAAAATTGTCTTGTTAGCAACGGCGCTGGCAATGGTATCAGGTTCGGCTCTCGCGGCGGATATGCATGTGAAGGCTGTCAAAGCGCCGCCGCCGGCGGCCTTCGATCCCTGGGATATCGCCTTCGGCAGCGCGATTATGAACGACTACATCTTCCGCGGTGTTACCCAATCCAACCACAAGCCGTCGGTCGCCGCCTATTTCGAGCCGCGCTACAACGTCACCAAGGATGTCCAGCTCTACGTCGGCCTCTCCGGCGAGAGCATCTCCTTCCCGAACCGCGCGGCGGCTGAAATTGATATCTACGGCGGTATCCGGCCGAGCTTCGGCATGTTCGCCTTCGACTTCGGTGGGTGGGGTTATATCTATCCGGGTGGTTCGTGCTTCAATGCTGGGGCGTTCCCCGGTTCGGGCATCCCGGGTTCTGAAACGCAGTGCATACTCAATGGAAACCTGCCGAACGCGTTTCTCGCTACTGGCGTTCCCGGCAACGTGGCGAAGAGAAATGCCAGCTTCTTTGAGGCTTATGGCAAGGTCAACGTGACCCTGAATGACCAGTTTTCGATCGGCGCCAACGAATATTACTCGCCGAACTTTATGAACATGGGTCAATGGGGCAACTACGCATCGCTTACCGGCAAGTGGACTGCGCCGAGCACGACATTCGGCACCAGCGGCGTCGGCATGTATGTTTCGGGTGAGTTCGGCCGCCAGTGGTTCGGGACGTCGGATGCGTTCTATGGCGTGACTCAATTTGCTGGCTTCCCCAACTTCACCCGCGGTATTCCTGAGCCCAGCTACAACACCTGGAATATCGGCGTCGGCTTCACCTACAAGGTGTTCACGCTGGACTTGCGTTACTCGGACACCAACCTCTCGAAGTCTGCGTGTAACGCGTTCACCAGTGACTACTCCACCACCAACGCCAGCCCTGCCTTCGTAACGGCAATCAACCCCGGTAATGGCGTTTCGGCTTACGGCTCGAACTGGTGCGGCGCGGCCGGCATCGTCAAGCTCTCGGCTGACCTGACCGCGATGACCAACCTGAAGTAAGCTATTCTCTCGAGACGACCGGGGCGGCAGAGCGATCTGCCGCCCCTTTTGTTTGTGGAGACCGCAATGAGATGGGATTGGCTGCAGGCGGCGAGCGATCTGATCCGGCGCAACGATTACCGCAACGCCTTGGCGGGAGCCGTTGCGGGGCTAGGGGCGGCCATCGCCATCGGCGTCATGGAGTGGTTCTCGCTCGCATTTTCCGCTCTTCATCATCCCGTTTGCG
>JBGQCE010000456.1:0-3724 GCA_041495185.1 Bradyrhizobium sp. | reverse complement strand
CTTCTTCGTGCTGCCCGCGCTGACGCTGGCGTTCGCCGAATGGCCGGGGATCATGCGCGTGCTTCGTTCCGACATGATCGCAACCCTGCAGGAAGATTATATCGCGCTGGCCAAGGCCAAGGGATTGAAGGCGTCGCGCATCCTCTTCGTGCACGCCTTGAAGCCCTCATCGCTGACGCTTGTCACGATAACCGGAATCAACATCGGCCGATTGATCGGTGGCGCGCTGATCGTCGAAACCATCTTTGCCTTGCCGGGGATCGGCCGGCTTCTTGTCGGCGCGATCTACACGCGCGACCTGATCATCCTGCAGGGCGTGGTGCTGCTGGTCGCCGCAGGCTTCGTGATCATGAATTTCGTCGTCGACATACTTTACGCAGTTCTCGATCCCAGGATCCGTCATGGCCACGCTTGAGCTCAGCCTTGAGGGCGATGTCGTCGTCAGTCCGGTGAAGCAGACGCGGCGGCTGGGGCCGCTGTTCTGGGCGGCGATTGCCTGGATGATCTTCGTTTTTGCCGCAGCCGCCCTTGCAAGCCTGTTGCCGCTGCCCAGTCCGACCGACATGGACATGCTGGAACGCCGGGCGCCGGCCTCAGTTCTGCACTGGCTCGGTACCGACGGCCTCGGGCGAGACGAACTGGCCCGGCTTATCCATGGCGCGCGTATCTCGCTCATCGTGGGCCTTTGTGCGCCGGTGATCGGGATCACGATCGGCGGCGCTCTTGGAATGCTGGCGGGCTATTTTCGCGGCCGCTTCGAGACGCTGGTGGTCGGCAGCATGGATGTGCTGCTCGCCTTTCCGCCCCTGATATTCGTGCTGGCTGTGATCGCCTTTCTCGGACAATCGATCCTCAATCTCACCTGCATTCTCGGCGTGCTCGGCATTCCCGCCTTTATGAGGGTCGCGCGCGCCGCAACCCTCACGCTGTCGCGGCGCGAATTCGTGATTGCAGCGCAGGCGCTGGGCGCGACGCATGCGCGCATCCTGCTGCGCGAGTTGTTGCCCAATGTCTTTTTGCCGCTGTTTGCCTTCTTCCTGCTTGGCGTCGCCGTCACGATCGTCGTCGAAGGGGCCTTGTCGTTCCTGGGGCTCGGGGTGCCGCCTCCGATATCGAGTTGGGGCAGCATGATCGGAGAGGGGCGCGAGAGTCTGGAAGTAGCGCCGAGGCTCGCTTTCCTTCCTGCGGTCACGATGTTTCTGACCGTGCTTTCCTTCAACCTGGTCGGCGACACGCTCAGGGCTCTCACCGATCCGCGTCAGGGCGCGCTGTGACCGAGCCTGCCTTGCTTTCTGTCGAGGGTGTATCGGTCGATCTGCCGACCCCGCGCGGCAATCTTCGCGCGGTGGATCAGGTCGATCTGACCATCGGCGCCGGCCGAACGCTCGGGATTGTCGGCGAATCCGGTTGCGGCAAGACCATGCTGTCGCGCGCCATCCTGCAACTGTTGCCGAAGAAAGCCCAACTTTCCGGCCGCGTCATGTTCGACGGGCAGGATCTGGTGCGGCTCGATCCCGAACGCTTACGCAAGCTTCGCGGCAGGTCGCTGGCGGTCGTGTTCCAGGATCCGATGACCTCGCTCAATCCTGTCTTGACCATCGGTACCCAGCTGATCGAAACGCTGCAGGAGCATCTTGAGCTCGACGGCGCCACGGCAAAGAGGCGCAGCGTGGAACTGCTGGCCGCAGTCGGCATTCCCGCGCCGGAGCAACGATTGATGCAATATCCGCATCAGCTTTCCGGCGGCATGCGGCAGCGGGTGGCTATCGCGATTGCGCTGTCGTGCGAACCGAAACTGCTGATCGCCGATGAGCCCACCACCGCGCTCGATGTGACCATTCAGGCCCAAATCCTCGATCTGCTGGCGCGCGAACAGCGCCGCCGGCACATGGCGATGATCCTTATTACGCATGACCTCGGTGTTGTCGCCGGACGTACCGACGAAGTCGCCGTGATGTATGCCGGGCGCGTCGTGGAACGCGCGCCTACGCCGGTGCTGTTCAAGAAAATGCATATGCCCTACACCGAGGCGCTGCTCGCGGCGATCCCGAAGATCGATGCCGCTCCGCATACGCCGCTGCCGGCGATCTCCGGACGGCCGCCCGATCCGACCCGGCCGATTCAGGGCTGCTCGTTTTCACCGCGCTGCCGCTATGCCGCCGGGCTATGCTTTCGAGAGAAGCCCCTGCTCACGGCTGCGGAATCGTCGGACCACCAATTTGCCTGCTTCCACCCGATTCTGCCACCGGTTGGAATTGACGCGTGACGCAGGATACCCGGCAATCCCCGCCGCGCGATCCGCTTCTCAAGGTGGAACACCTCGTCGTCGAGTATGCCGTCGGCGGCAAGATTGTACACGCGGTGTCCGACGTCAGTCTGGAAGTGGCGCGCGGCGAGACCCTCGGTCTGGTCGGAGAGTCCGGCTGCGGAAAATCTACCCTCGGCCGTGCGGTGCTTCAGTTGCGTCAGGCGGTCTCGGGGCGCGTCCTGTTCGACGGCCACGACCTCACGGCGATGCACGGCGATACCTTGCGGAAGATGCGCCAGCGCGTGCAGCTGATCTTCCAGGATCCGATTGCATCGCTAAATCCGAGGCGGCGGATCGGCGATATCATCGCCGAACCGCTGGTGATATCAGGCGTCAAGGATCCAAAAAAGCGGCAAGAGCTCGTCTGCGAGGTGCTCAGCGCGGTGGGACTCGACCCCGGTCTGGTGATCGGGCGCCTGCCGCATGAGTTTTCCGGCGGACAATGCCAGCGCATCTGCATTGCGCGCGCGCTCGTCCTCAATCCGGAATTTATCATCTGCGACGAGCCGGTTTCGGCGCTCGACGTTTCCATTCGTGCCCAAATCCTCAATCTGCTGGAAGATATGAAGGCGCGCTTCGGTTTGACGCTGCTCTTCATCGCCCACGATCTCGCGGTCGTCAAAGCGGTGAGCGACCGGGTCGCCGTGATGTATCTCGGCAGGCTGTGCGAAGTGGGTCCGTCCGAGCAACTGTTCGCAAACCCCGCGCATCCCTATACCGCGCTGTTGATCGAGGCGATCCCGGTGCCCGATCCGGACGTGCGGCCGGCCGAAAGCGTGCCGGTCGGGGAGCCGCCGTCGCCGATTGCACCCCCTTCGGGCTGTCGGTTTCGTACCCGCTGCCCCCGGGCGGACCGGCGCTGCGCCGAGGAAGTGCCGGAACTTCGCCTGGTTGCACCTAGCCAGTTTGTCGCCTGCCATCATCCATTGATCGCAGCCGGCTAAACATCTAACAACTGCACGGGAATGCGTGGCAATGCTGGCCCAAGAGCAAGAAATATTGACGGGAGAAAAGCGATGAAGAGTTTCCAGGTCACCGATTTCAACGCCCCTTTGAAGGAAGTGGACCAGCCGACGCCGCAACCCTCGGGAACGCAGGTTCTGATCAAGGTGAAGGCGGCCGGTGTCTGCCACAGCGATCTGCACATCTGGGAAGGCGGCTACGATCTCGGCCATGGACGCAAGCCGCTGTCGCTCAAGGATCGTGGCGTGTCGCTGCCGCGAACCATGGGGCATGAGACGGCCGGCGAAGTCGTTGCGTTCGGGCCGGATGCCAAGGCTGTTGCCGGCGATCTCAGGGTCGGCGACGTCGTGCTGGTCTATCCCTGGCTGGGCTGCGGCAAATGCGATGTCTGTCTCGCCGGCGAGGAGAATATGTGCATGAAGCCCAATTCGCTCGGCGTCTATTGCGACGGCG
>JBGQCE010000455.1:0-3734 GCA_041495185.1 Bradyrhizobium sp. | reverse complement strand
GCATCAGCGAGTATTGCCGCATGTCGAACAGGCTGGCGGCATCGCGGATGAACATGAATTTCCGGAACGCGGCGACAATCAGCGCTAGTGTCGGGAGCACCACCACGACCAGCAAATATATGAGGCCGAGCGCAAAAGTGAACCAGCGCCACGGCCCGAGATCGAGATTGCGCGGCCGAAACGCCTTGCCGGCAACGGTGGTATAGCTGCGCCCGCTCAGCACCTTCTGCTGCAGAAACACCAACAAGCCCGTGACCACCATCAGGATGATCGCAACCGCGGCCGCGGTATTGTAGAGCGGCGGCGACCAGTTGGTGAGCTTGAAGATGTAAGTCGTCAGCACGCTGATATTGGTCGGCGCGCCCAAGACCGCCGGAATGCCATAGATCCCGAGCATGACTATGAATGACAGCAGCATGCCGGAGACAATCGCCGGCATGATCAGCGGGAAGGTCACCGAGAACACCGTCGCGAAGGCGCTGGCGCCGGAAATTTCGGCGGCCTCTTCCAGGCTCGGATCCATGTTGCGCAGCGCCGAGGAGGTAAACATGTAGACGTAAGGCGCGTAGTAGATGCCGAACACGAACACCAATCCCCACAGCGAATAAAAATTCACGTGCCAGTCGAGACCAATCCATTTGAACATGGTGTTGATCAACCCGGTCTTCGGCGAACCGAGAATGCTCCATGCCACGCCCGCGACCAGCGGCGGCGCGAACAGCGGCAGGATGCTGGCCGCCGCGATGATGCCCTTGAACGGCGTGTTGGTGCGCACGACGATCCAGGAGAACGCCAGCCCGATCACGACCGCAATCAAGGTTCCGCCGCCGCAGGCGATGAGCGTGTTGAAAAGCGCCTCGGCGACGTTCGGGTTGACCAGCACGGCAAGAAAGTTCGTGATCGAGAGATGGCGCAGGCTGAAGCCGTCGACCACCGGATTGGTGTCGGTCAGCGCCCCCAGCAACAGCGTGAGGACGGGATAGATGACCAGAAAGGTCAGGATCGCCAGCAGCAGCGTAACCCACAGGCCCGCCCATACACGCCGGCGAATATCTTCAATGCCGCTGCGCGTGACCTCGGTGCGCCGGCCCGCCTGTTCGTTCAAAGCGCGTTCCCCTCGCCCGGCGACCCCTGCTTCTTATTGTTGCGGCCGCCATGGATAGCAAGCCTAGGTGATCAGATCGCGGCCGGAAAGGTAGCAGAAAGTCGGCGTCCGGCCTCCCAAATCAATCGCAAGCTTCCGATAGGGCCGTCGAGCAGAATACGCCGGCTTGGGCTGACCGGCACAAATGCAATTGCGGCATCGCACAATCCGGTACCCGCGCTCACTCGCGCCGATAATAATGTGAAAAGGCATTCGATCAGCGCCGTTCGTAGCAGTGGAACCTGCCGCAAATTCCCGACCGCCAGATCTGCCCCTTCCACCCTTCCAGACCGCCGAACAAGCCGTGCGCGATCAAAACGGAAAGTGCCACCTGATTCGGGGCAATCGAGACATCCCCTGACACGTTGATGTGACAGTGGCGTTAACGGCGGTTTCGAGCGTATGGCGATTCAACAAACGTTGATCGCTTGATCGAAATCCGGACGCATTGTGGTCGCATCCCGTTCACGCTGCCCTTGTAAGACACGCGCGAAAACCCCTTGACCATTCGAGGCAGCATGAACGCGGAAGTCGACTACGATCTCACATCAGATCAATGGGAAACGCTCAAGATGCTTCGCGTGCCCACGCCGAAGTCTCTGGCGTTGAATCGATTCGTTCTCGAGGAACTCATCGCGCTTCGCCTTGCGGCGACCAGCGATAATCTGCCGGTTATCACACCGATGGGACGCAAGGTCCTGGTAAGAGGCTCATCCAGATTATGGGACGTGGCGGCCTGAGGCTGACCATTCGCAGGTCCGGCGTCAGCAGGTTGACGCCGAACCTCGCATCTCCATATCATTCGGCGGGTGCTGCAAGCGGCATCTCCGGATGCGAAACGGCGTCATTGCTCGCACCGAGCTTGCCCACTGCGAAGAATCCGGCCGCCACGACCGCATAGGCGAGCGCGACAGTGGGCGTCACACCGAGCCCACTACCGATGCCGACCGCCTCGCCATGCATGAAGCCGAAATAGGTGAGCACCGCACCGGAAAAGGCAAAGGCCGAAGCCTTCACGAAATCACGCTCGATCACGAACACCCCGATCGCACCTAACACGAGGCCGGCGAGGATCGAGCCGCCGCCCATGACTTCCAGCCCGTGATAGAGCACGCCTTGTTGCGGCAGCGAGGCAATGGCCGCTGATTTGACCGCCGCCACCTTGTCCGGCGCCAGCGCACCCACCGTCTGGGCTGCATTGAGGGTCGATCCCAGCATGGTGTCGATTTGCAGCTTTGCCCAGGCGGCGAGATGCGGCGTTAGCGCCAGCACGATCGCGGGCGCGTGCTTGACCGGCGTGGTCTGGAACGCCTGCGCGCCGATCAGCATGCCGATGTAAAGCAGGATCGGCGAGATCGCGACCACCGGCACCAGCGCCAGCAGCACCGAGATGATGCCGAACCACGACAACAGGATCACCATGATCCCGGACGCGGCCGAATAGCCGATCCGGCCGCCCATCGCCTTCCATCCGGGATGGCCGATATAGACCGCGTTGATGAAGGGATTTCCCATCAGGCAGCCGATCAGGCTGACGGCGCCGTCGGCGGTCAGTACGCGGGTGGTTGGATATTCGTCGCCCGCGGCCTCGGCGCTTTCGACGTTGTCCATCGCCTCGACGAGATCGTAGATACCAAACGGGATCGCCGTCACCAGAATGATGCCGAGGAATTCAAAACCTGAGAAGACCTGACCGAACGCAGGAAGCGGCACCGAGAAGCCGAAACTCGCAAAGGCGTCGCCGACGCCTTTGATGCTTAGGCCCCCGAGCCCAAGACCGAACAGGTTCGAGCCCCAGGCGATGATCATGCCGACGGCTATGGCAACAAGCCCGGCCGGAATTCCCCTGGGATATTTCACGCCGCCGAACCAGCTGATCAGAATGATCGCGAAGCAGACCAGACCAATCTGCGGCGTCATGTACATCTCCAGCGCCGGCCGCATCGAGATGAATGTCACGGAGACGCCGGCGAGCGTACCCAACAGGGCTGCGCGCGGCGTGATCCTTCGGATGTAGGGCGCGATGAAGCCGCCGATCATCAAAATAAAACTCTGGAAGAACACCCAGACGAGGCCTGCGGACCAGCCTTTCAAGGGATCGCCGGTCTTGATCGTGATCGGCAGCATGATCACGAAGGTGACGATGAACATGTGCGGCACGCTGACGCCGGAGGGCAGCGCGCAAACGTCGGTGCGGCCGGTCCTCTCGGCCAGCCGATAGGCGAGCCACGCATAATAGAACGTCGAGAGGCACATCATCAGGCCGAGCGCCGGCAGGATGCGGCCGAACACCAGCGTATCCGGCATCTTCAGCACGAAGCGCAACAGCCCCGTGAGCACCAGCATGTTGACGAGGATATTGGTGCCGAAGCCAAAGAAGGCGTTCCAGTCGCCCGGCGTCCACAATGCAGGTTTGAAGTTGGACTTTCCGGCGGTCTTTGCCATGCTCATGCTCATCGTGATGCTCCCGCTGCCAGATTGATTGAAGTCTCCGGTGTCATTGCCTTGAGAACTGCGGCCGAGTCCGAGACCCAGCCGAAGATGCCACCCTGGGCCTTGATCATCTTCAGGCCCATTTCGTGGAATTCGG
>JBGQCE010000454.1:0-3743 GCA_041495185.1 Bradyrhizobium sp. | reverse complement strand
CGCTGTCGCCCTGCCTGACGCCAAGCCTCTGCAATCCGCCGGCGAGGCGGTCGGCGCGATCGGAGACTTCGGCGTGGGCGCGCCGTTGCTGACCGCTGATGACGCCGAGGAAAAGCGATGCCTTGTCGATCATTTTCTTCTTCGTTGTTCGAGAGTCGCGGCAGGATTAGCCGTCATGGCCGGACTTGTTCCGGCCATCCACGTCTTTGGTCGCAATAAAAAGACGTGGATCACCGGGACAAGCCCGGTGATGACGGTGTGGATTCAAACGTCAGCAAAGCGCGGCGCGCGTTTGTCGATATTGGCGCGGACCGCCTCAAGCTGATTGGCCCCGCCCATCAGTTTCATCTGCTCGACGGATTCGGCTAATAGCGCCGGGCCGGGATCGACGGAAAGATTATTCAGCATGCGCTTGGCGGCGCGGATCGCCTCGGGGCTCTTGCCCGCGATCTCGCGCGCGACCTCGAAGGCTGTGGCGCGCGGGTCGTCGCAGATCCGTGTCGCGAGACCATAACTCAGGGCTTCCTGGGCGGAAAAGATCCGCCCGGTATAGGTCAGTTCGCGCAGGATATCGTCGCGCACCAGGCTCGCCAGGATCGGCGTCCCCGCCATGTCAGGCACCAGCCCCCATTTGATCTCCATGATCGACATCCGCGCATCGGGTGCGAGGAAGCGCATGTCGGCGCCGAGCGCGAGCTGAAAGCCGCCGCCGAACGCAACGCCCTGGATCGCGGCAATCACCGGCACCGGAAGCTGCCGCCATCCCCAAACCGCCTGCTGCGGGAAATTGGCCAGCCCGTGGGTGCGCGCCGCCAGGTCGCGTTTCCCGCCTTCCGCTATCCCGTTACCGCCCTTTTCCTTCATCGCGGCGAAACGGCCCATGTCGAGGCCGGCGCAAAACGCGCGCCCCTCACCGGACAATACTACCGCTCGCAGGCCCTTTTCGTGAGCGAGCCGGTCGGAAGTGGCGACCAGCGCATCGAACATCGCGGCGTCGAGCGCGTTCATCTTGTCCGCCCGCACCAGGCGGACATCGGCGACGCCCTCCGAGATCGTGACCTCGACGCGACCATCCATCAGAATTCTCCCCTGCACTTCTTGATTGTTGCTGCTTTACAGAAAGGCGTTGTCCGGATTTAGTCAATTAACCAATTAAAGCTCGTCCCTCCTAAATCGGGCACCTCCCATGTTCAATGAAAAGCTTCTCGCCGGCCGGCGCATTCTCGTCACCGGAGGCGGCACCGGGCTCGGCAAGTCGATGGCTGCGCGCTTCCTTGAGCTCGGCGCCGAGGTCCATATCTGCGGCCGCCGAAAGGGCGTCTGCGACGAAACCGCGACCGAACTGATGGATCAGTACGGCGGCAGGGTGGCCACCCACGGCGTCGACATCAGAAACCCGCTCGCGGTCGATGAGATGATCGAGGCGATTTTCACCGAGGGCCCCCTCACCGACCTCATCAATAACGCCGCCGGCAATTTCATCTCGCGCACCGAAGACCTGACGCCGCGCGGCTTCGACGCGGTCGCCAACATCGTCATGCACGGCACGTTTTATGTCACCCACGCGGTGGGCCGACGCTGGATCGCAGGCCGACATCGCGGCAATGTGGTGTCGATCACCGTGACCTGGGTCCGCAATGGCAGCCCCTATGTGGTGCCGTCGGCAATGAGCAAATCCGCGATCCATGCCATGACCATGTCGCTGGCAACGGAATGGGGACGCCATGGCATCCGGCTCAACACCATCGCACCCGGCGAAATTCCGACCGAAGGCATGAGCAAGCGCATCAAGCCCGGCGATGAGGCCGGTGCGCGCACCATCGCCATGAATCCCATGGGCCGCGTCGGAAAGATGGAAGAGCTGCAGAACCTCGCGGTGTTCCTGATTTCGGGCGGCTGCGACTGGATCAATGGCGAGACCATCGCGATGGACGGCGGCCAGGCGCTGGCGATGGGCGGCAATTTCTATCAGTTGCGCGACTGGTCCGACGCCGACTGGACCCAGGCGCGCGATTCGATCAAGGCACAGAACGAAAAGGACCGCGCGGCAAGGGGTTGAACCCTCAACGTCGTCCCTGCGAAAGCAGGGCCCATAACCACCAGCATCAATTGTTACGAAGGCAACTAACCCCATCGCCCCCACCGATAGGCCGTAGCGTATGGGTCCCTGCTTTCGCAGGGACGACATTGCCGTATTGTTTTTAGCGCGAGATAGCGCCAAACTCCGTGCAACGAAAACAAACCACCTGCGGGAGAAACATGTCCGTCTCGGAACAACCGGCCAATCTGGCCGACATGCTGCGCGCGCGGGCAAAGACCCGCGGCAACGCCATCGCCTTCGAATTCGAAGGACGCCAGACCAGCTTCACCGAACTGGATATCAGGACCAACCGCGTCGCCAACGCGCTCCGAGCGCTCGGCGTCAAGCCGCGCGAGCGCATCGCTTATCTCGGCAAGAACAGCGACATCTATTTCGAGCTGCTGCTGGGCGCGATGAAGGCCAATGTGGTGATGGCGCCGGTGAACTGGCGGCTGGCCGGACCGGAAGTCGCCTTCATTGTCGATGACTGCAAGGCACCGGTGCTGTTCGTCGGGCCTGAGTTCGTCACACAGATCCGCAACATCAAGTCACAATTGCCAAGCCTGCGCACCGTTATCACGACCGAAGGCGGTGCGCCGGAATGGCAAGACTTCACCGCGTGGCGCGACGCGCAGGGCGGAGACGACCCGAAAGTCCCGATCGGCCGGCAGGACATCGCGATCCAGCTTTACACCTCCGGCACAACAGGCAAACCCAAAGGCGCGATGCTGTCGCATGCCAATTTCCTCAATCTGGTGGAAACCGGCAGGGACGAGAAGCCTGACTGGAACAAATGGACCGAAGATGACGTCTCGCTGGTGGCGATGCCGATCTTTCACATCGGCGGTTCCGGCTGGGGCGTGATGGGCCTGTATCACGGCGCCAAAGGAGTGATCGCCCGCGAGTTCGATCCAACAAAGGTACTGGATTTCTTCGAACAATCCGGAATTACAAAACTGTTCATGGTCCCCGCCGCGATGCAGTTCGTGGTGCGGCAACCCCGCGCGCGCCAAGTGGATTTTTCGCGGCTGAAGTACATGCTTTATGGCGCTTCGCCTATTCCCGCGGCGCTTCTGAAGGAATGCATCGAGGTGTTCGGCTGCGGCTTCGTGCAGATGTACGGCATGACCGAGACCACCGGCACCATCGTGGCGCTGCCGCCGGAAGACCATATCGAGGGACTGGACCGGATGCGCTCGGCCGGCAAGGCGTTGCCGGGTATTGAACTTGCGATCCTCGATGCCGGCGGCAAGCGGCTGCCGCCCGGCGAAGTCGGCGAGATCGCGACGCGTTCCGGATCCAACATGGCCGGCTACTGGAATTTGCCGGAGGCGACGGCAAAAACGCTCGGCAGCGACGGCTGGCTGCGCACCGGCGATGCCGGCTACATGGACAAGGATGGCTATCTCTATATCCACGACCGCATCAAGGACATGATCATCTCGGGCGGTGAAAACATCTATCCCGCCGAGGTCGAAAGCGCGATCTGCGATCATCCCGATGTCGCCGAGGTCGCGGTGGTCGGCGTGCCCGACGAGAAATGGGGCGAAGCGGTCAAGGCGATCGTGGTGATGAAGCCCGGCAAGAAAGCAACATCATCTGACATCATCGGCTTCACCCGCGAACGTATCGCGGGCTTCAAGACGCCGAAAACGGTCGACTT